>NZ_JBRILQ010000049.1:0-33070 GCF_052977045.1 Shewanella sp. 125m-7 | reverse complement strand
CTGATGAGTTTAAGCAACTACATCGTGGCCCATTGTGAGGCCGATTAAAAGTGGATGGGTCCATTCCATTATCCATGGCGGTCAAAGCCAGTAATGGTGTGGAGGAGAAAACCAAGCTGACCTTTGCCATAGTGTGTAAAGGGGCGAGCCATAGTCAAAAGCGTGGTGAGTTGCGAAGGGGGGAAGTATTCTTTAAGTGTATGAACAGCGTGAAAGTTGATCTCGGGCTCACAAGTATCTCGACTGAGATAGGCACAGCACAACGGCTAAGCAGGAATGTGGACGCTGAGCGTGATGGGCCGAGCAACGCAGTAGTGAGCGACCGCTCAGGTAGATTGCCATTGTGCTAGTACGCCTGATGTTCTCGCGAAGAGCCAACCAAGATTGGATGGCAGCGACTCGACATACCACAAGTCAAAGGCAGTGAATGAAGGTCTATTATAGCTTGTACAGTCGGATGTCTGACATTCGGTCGCTGTACAGCGGATTCAAAAAAGTATGGAAATCAAAGGGTGCGGCCGGAATTGATAGGCAGAGCCTGAGTGACTATGCTTCGAATTTAGAAAATAACCTCAGACAACTGCAACACGAACTGCAAACCAAGCAATATCAACCGCTAGCCGTCAAACGGGTGGAGATCCCGAAAGAGGGTGGTGGAATAAGATTGCTGGGGATCCCCGCAGTGCGTGACCGTATAGTTCAACAAGTCTTACTGGACATTCTCCAGCCAATCTTCGATCCGATGTTTCATCCATCGAGCTATGGATATCGTCCGAAACGAAGCTGCCATGACGCCATCAGTAAAGCGACGCTGTTTATACGCAAGTATGATAAGCGTTGGGTGGTTGCTCTTATAAAACATCAGGGGATCTGTCCAAATGTTTCGACCTTCTAGATCATCAATTGATCATCGAAGGGGTTAAACGGCGTGTGACAGATGGCAGTATTTTGAATTTGCTCAGGCAGTTCTTATGCAGTGGAGTGATGGTGGGCAATCAATGGGAAGCAAGCGAGGTAGGAAGTCCGCAAGGTGGAGTAATTAGCCCGTTGCTGGCGAATATCAATCTCGATGCGTTCGATCAGGAAATGAAACGACGGGATCATCGCATCGTGCGATATGCCGATGACATCTTGATCTTGTGCAACAGCTTATCGGCGGCAGAGAATGCGCTGACAAGTGCGACTCAGATCTTGGAAGTAGACCTTAAGCTAACAGTGAATCGAGAGAAGACCCATATCGCGCACAGTGATAAAGGGGTTAAATTTCTCGGAGTGGAAGTCGGTAGCCGATATACGCGGATACAGGCGAAGAAGCTGAAAAACTTCAAGCAAAAGGTGAAGCAACTGACGCGCAGAAACGGGGGTAAAAACTTGTCTGAGATAATCAGAGAGCTTATTCCCGTGGTACGTGGATTTGCCAACTACTTCAGTATTGCCAACAGTAGCGGGGATTTCAAAAGCTTAAGTGGCTGGATAAGGCGTAGGCTTAGGGCAGTACAACTGAGACTGTGGAAACGGCCAATGAGGTTACATAGGCGGTTGAAGCAGTTGATGTATAAGCCCCCCTTTAAGTTTATTAATATGAACTCATGGGGTAATGCCGCCAGTCCATTAGCGAGTTTTGCTATGCCTAATACTTGGTTTGATGAGTTGGGATTATATTCAATAGAGAATATAAGAACGGGATGGCTTGTTGCTTCGATTTACCGATAAGGTAATAGAGGCTAGTGAAGAATGCAGGAGCCGTATACGAGGCCCGTACGTACGGTTCTGTGAGAGGGATGAGGCGGAAACGCTTCACCCTACTCGATGTTGTCTGGAGTTTGGTTGTTAAAGGTTAATTTTGTTTTTCTTAATATCTAAAGAGATTAAAGATGCGGCCTTGCGGCCGAGGTAAGTTGTGGCGCTTCGCCCCTTTCTCTTATTAAGAGTCGAGCCAAGGGGTAAAGCGCTTGTACCCCTTGTCGCCCCAGCGAAATTGTCTGTAAAGCGAAAATGTCTAACGAGGAAATGGGTGTGATCCGTTAGTTATGATTGTCTCTGTATTGCCCCATTATTGCTTAGAGCTAAAACTCATTCATAGGCTGTTAATGTCAATTTAAGATATCTGTGCTAATGCGGCGCTTGATTGGATATTCGCTCGCAATCTCCCAATAATGAGCTGTTGGCATTGCTTTCCTTTGTCGCATTATTGAAAAAAACACTCGACGTCTGTACATACTGGAATATTGTACTAAATTTGACAGTATGTCAGAAATTAAATGAATGTCCTTTATGCCGCGAGTTAAACCGCAATTATTGCCAAAGGTTGGTAAAGCAGAGCTCACGCGAGCCTCAATTCTGGATGCCGCGATCAAGTTTATATGGTCATATCCGTTTTGTGACATGACTGTCAATTCATTAATGCTTTCTATAGACGTTAGTCGCTCAACGTTTTACCAGTACTTCAATGATCTGCCCGATTTGATGGCGGCCTTACTGAACATGTTGCAGGACGAGATCTTCGACTGTGCCGAACCCTGGGTTATGGGGGGCGGTGATCCCGTTGCGCTGATGCATGAATCTCTTATCGCGTTGGTAACTCTCGGTTATCAACGTGGTCCCATTTATCGAGCCTTTGCTGACGCTGCCACTACGGATAAGCTCTTTGAAAAAGCATGGAGTCATTTTCTCGGTCGGTTCGATGATGCGGCTTGTGCTCGTATTGAGGCCGACCAAGAGCAGAGTCTAATTCCGGGGTTTGATGCTCGTCCCGTCGCCATTGCACTCAATCGTCTCGATACCTACACGCTAATCGAGGCGTTCGGGCAACACCCGAGAAGGCAGCTGGAACCAGTCAGGGAGGCATTGGCTCGAGTCTGGATTTCTACACTTTATGGTAGTGAATGGATTGAGAACAAGAACTCAAATCTCGTTAGGACATGAGTTAATTCTGGAAATACAGAATAACACCAAAGCAAACAGTAATAGCTGAATTTACTGGGATTGAACAAGTGACAAGTTGATTACAGCTGGCCTACACATAATTCAGGCCATGTTGGAGCACCATCTTACGTAGCTGATTTTCAGGTCAGTCGTTGCTAAGGGAAAAGGGGAGGAAATATCACCACGATAGTGGCTGTCGTTAACTGAAAATTGATGCCGTAGCGCGTTTATTGGGGATTGAAATGAATGCAAAAATATTTAGTTTGTTTGGTGATTGGCGGTATAGAAGCAAACAGAGGGCTTATTTCGCGTTCCCTGTTAACTATTGTTATTGGCACTATTGTGATTATCACAATGGCATTTCTTGTTTCTGAGCTCATTGGCTGGAAGTTGGCTGGCTCGGAATTGATCGCACGCATGAGCCCCAGTCTTCTTGATTTAGGCATTGCTGTTGCAGCAGGAGTTGCTATCGCATTTGCATACACACGGCCGGGTGTATGCAAATGCGCTTGCCGACATTGCCATTGCTGTCACCCTAGAGCCCCCGTTGTGCACAGTAGGAATCGCGTTGTCACTCGGACAAAAATCTGGCACTGATATTGGTTTTGCCATAGGAACTGTGAGTGCCCGCGGGCCATTCCTGCTTTATCTGACCAATATATTTGGCATCGTTCTGTCTGCCAGCCTGATTTTCTTTTTGCAGTACTTCCGTCGTCACGCCTCTGCATTCGTTGCGTTGGTTCTTATTGGTAGTTGTTTGTTGTTGGTCATCTCGCCGTTGGGGATCAGTATGGATAACCTGTTAGCTCGTAATCTTGTACATCGCAGTTTGACAGTTAAAACACAACAGTTGGCGCTAGCAGATCGTGATGTGCAATTTAGTAACCTGAGTATTCATTTCAAAAAAGGAGTGGCATTCGTTCGAGCTGATCTGGTTGCGGAACCGGGTGTCTTTAATCAGGGGAGGGGATTCAATTCGGGGTCATATTTCTGAACTTATAGAGATGTCGGTCATTCAGAAGTTCAGCATTATTCCTGAGACGATAGTGCGCAGTAACGATGTTTTCGAAGCATCTGAATAAGAGATCACATTCTAGGTAGCGAACAAACGGTTGCTTATGAAATACCAAGTCTAAAGAGGTAAGGAGGAAATAATGAAATTATCTTCAAAAACAGGTACGCCAATTTTGTCGAGTATCCTGTTACTGTGCGTTAGCATGGCAGCTCTCGCAGAAAATACACCTGGCTATAACAACAAAATACCTGACACCATTCTGACGCCAGATACAGTTGATACCCGAATTGGCAAGCTGAAATTCTTTGACGGCAGTCCAACCAAAGATACGGTTGAGCTTGTCTACGACAATCTCGATTTCATGAGAGGCGTGGAGACATTTCTCAATGGTATGCCGGCGTCGTCGATTGAGGGTCTACGCCGTGGTCAAGTTGAGCTTGGCGCGACTGAAGCCAACCATGTGGTTATTTTTGACGACTTGATGGATTCCGATCCGATTTTTCTAACGGGAAATACCGACACGGTCTATGCGTTGGCCTTTTTCGACCTGAAAAAGGATGGGCCGATGGTTGTTGAGGTCCCCAAAGACTCTGGCCCCGGCACTGTCAATGATGCCTTCTTTCGCTTTGTCATCGATATGGGTGCGCCCGGACCCGACAAAGGCAAGGGGGGGACGTATCTGCTGTTGCCGCCCGAATATGACGGGCCTCTGGAAGCGCCGATTGGCGGCAAAGAACAGGATGTTGAGGTCAATGGCAGAACCGAAAAAATGTTTGTTACCCGCTCACCCAGTTATGTGAACTGGCTGATCCTGCGTGGCTTCTTGGTCGATGGAAAGCCAGATGCTGCTTCCGCTATGTTCCGCAATGGCATCAAGATCTACCCATTGGCAAAAGCGGCAAATCCACCAGCGATGAAGTTTATCAATGGCTCGGAAAAACCGTTTAACACCATCCATGCCAACAATTTTGAGTTCTATAACGAACTGGCCCATGTCATCGAAAGAGAGCCGGTGGGTTTGATCGATCCTGAATTGCGCGGTCTGTTTGCCTCGATCGGCATCGAAAAGGGCAAAAAATTTGCGCCTGATGATCGCATGCGTAAGATCCTCGAGGAGGCGGTTGCAGTCGGCAATGCCACGGCCAGGGCGATCTGGATCCACTCGCGTGATGAGGAAGCGTA
This sequence comes from Shewanella sp. 125m-7, assembly GCF_052977045.1. Taxonomy (NCBI): domain Bacteria; kingdom Pseudomonadati; phylum Pseudomonadota; class Gammaproteobacteria; order Alteromonadales; family Shewanellaceae; genus Shewanella; species Shewanella sp. 125m-7. The sequence continues at coordinate 27,948 of NZ_JBRILQ010000049.1, read as the reverse complement.
CTTCTACAAGGATTCTGGCTGGTACACCGCCTTTATCGGCGGCGACCACCAGTTCCTGAAAAATGGCGGTGCCGGTGGTCGCAACCTCGATGCGCGCGTCTTGTTTCACTATTTCGCAACTGTGATTACCCCAGCCATGGTCAACAAGATGGTGGGCGCCGGTTCGCAATACGCAATGTTGAATGTGGATAAGAATGGCGAGTACATGGATGGTGCAAAAACCTACAAGCTGAACATCCCGGCTAATGTTCCCGCAAAGGACTTTTGGTCCATCGTCGCCTATGACCCACAAACACGTTCGCAGTTACAGACCGGCCAGCCGTTTCCGGGACGAAACAACCAGCGTCACAAACTGGACGTAAACGAGGATGGATCGATCGATCTGTATTTTGCGCCGAAGGCACCCGAGGGCAAGGACGCTAACTGGATTCAAACGGTGCCCGGAAAAGGCTGGTTCATTGCACTGCGTCTTTATGGGCCGCTGGATCCCTGGTTCGATAAGGAATGGCAGCCTGGCGAAGTTGAACTGGTTGAATGAATTCGAAACATTTATTAGCAGGAAATTCAGTTATGAAGACCACATTAAAATTGCAACGAGCCCTTGCGGCCTTGTTAATCACCGGTATTTTGATCATGGCCCTGGCACCGGCACCGGCTCATGCTGTGGATGCCCCTGAGGTTACCGGCTTCAACTACGTCCGTGCCGAGTCGGACTTCCAGATGAAAGGCTACATTGAAAAGTTCAACTGCTTCGGAAAGGTCGTTCCTGTTCGGGAACCCTACGACGTGAACAGCCAGATCACGGTGCGCGGCCAAAGGGACACGCTTTACTCTTGGGGTGTTTTTGACTTGAAGTCTCCGCTCACGGTCACGCTTCCAGATCCCAAGGGGCGCTATCAGTCCATCATGATAGTGAGTCAGGATCATTCGATCTGGGGTCTCTATGGTCCAAAGACAGGCTCTCTGACAGAAGAGAAGGTGGGCTCCCGGTATGTGACTCTGGTCATTCGGACCTTTATGGATCCGAACGATGAGCAAGACATGAAAGAAGCGTATCTGCTCCAGGATGCGGTGCGTATCGAGCAAGCCGAAAAAGGCCGTTTTGAAGTCCCAGATTGGCAGAAGGATGAAGTTGAGGAGATGCGCAACAAGGTTATGGCCGTCGCATCCACAGTTAGCGATGCATCCAAGTTTTTCGGTGTGAAAGATGAGCTCGATCCAGTTTACTGGATGCTGGGAACTGCCATGGGTTGGGGCGGTCTGCCAGCGCAGGATGCCATGTATGCAATCAACGTCCCTGAGAAGAACGACGGGAAAACCCTGTACACACTAACCGTCAAGGACGTGCCGGTGGGTGCCTTCTGGTCAGTGACCCTCTACGACGACAAGGGCTGGATGCCGGTCAACGAATATAACGCCTACTCCTTTAACAGCGTCACCAGCAAGAAGGACAAAGACGGCAGTGTCACCATCCACTTCGGCGGCGACCACAAGGCGGACAACTTCCTGCCGATCGTGCCGGGATGGAATTACATCGTCAGGATGTATAAGCCAGGACCGGAGATTCTGGACGGAAGCTGGACATTCCCGAGTCCACAAGAGGCGCGGTGATTAGCTAGGTGAATGGAGTATGAAATGAAACGAATGATAGTGGCAGTTAACTCCGCGTTGGCGCTGGTCGTGGTAATGGTCACAGTGCCGGTCTTGGCACAGGATGCTGGTGACCCAGCGAACATCAGCCAACCTGAGAGTATTCCCCATACCTGGGCCTCAACTATCCCGACAAGGTGTTGTGGGACGACACGCACCGGCACACTTCCTATTCCGCGGACGCCGGTATGTTCGGCAACAGACTCGGTAGGAGTACCGCAGTGTCAAACCTGAAAGATATCCCGCCAACCACCTGGCCGATTCCATGAGTTCCCGCAAAGCGGGCCTGGCGGCGAGGATCCGGTTCCAGTTGGAGCGCTGGATACTGCGGGGGGTTCACTATCGCCTGGCGCTGGCGGCGCTGCTGGTGGTCTCGGTGGCACTGCTCGCCGGAGGACTCGTCTTCCTGTTCGCGCCCGGAGAATCAGGGGTAAGCGATGCCATCTGGTGGGCTTTCCTGCGGCTGACCGATCCCGGTTACCTGGGAGATGACGAAGGGCTGGCCAGGCGCACCATATCCACTGCCGTGACGGTGCTGGGTTATGTGCTGTTCATGGGCCTGCTCATCGCAATCATGACTCAGTGGCTGAACCAGTGGATTGCCCGTCTGGAAATGGGAGTGACACCGGTAGCGGTGAGTCATCACGTACTGATACTCGGCTGGACCCACCGCACCCCAGCCATCGCCAACGCTCTGCTGGAAACCGAGGGGCGCCTTGCGCGATTCCTCGCCCGGCAATCGCGCAAGGAACTCACGATCGTCATACTAGTAAACGAAATTACGACCGAGCTGCGCCAGGAACTCCGTGAACAACTCGGCACGCGATGGCGTGACCGGCAGATCCTGCTGCGGGCTGGTTCACCTCAGCGCATGGATCACCTGCAGCGGGTAGCGTATGAGCTGGCGGCCGTAATTATCCTGCCCGGTGCTGACTTCACCTCCGATTGCCCCAGTGTGGTGGACGCGGAGACCATCAAGACCCTGTTGTCGGTATCCACTGAGCTTGAGTCCAGCAACGGCCCCCATCCGCTGGCAGTCGCCGGCCTAGTTGACGGCGACTGGGCACCGCTGGCACGGGCGGCCTACCGGGGTGAAACAGAGGTGGTGGTGGTCGATGAAATCGTCAGTCAACTGATCTCTCGATGCGTTCAGCAACCCGGAGTATGGGGCGTGTTTGATGAATTGCTGCGACTCAATGTAGGCAACAACGTATACATTCGGGATTGCCCGGAGCTGACAGGCGTGCCGCTGGGAGAACTACAGAGTCGGCTACCCGGGGCAGTCCTTCTGGGAAGGGTCAGCCGGGGCAGCCTGCAGGCAGAATTGCTGCCGGATCCCGCCGCGACACTTGTCGAAGGCGATCAGTTGGTCTTGATGTCCAGTCAATATGCAAACACCGAGCCCCTAGATCCCGATAGCAGCCTGCCGCCTCGGGAGAAGCGTATTACACGTCAATCGGATCCGGCACCCCGCAAGTTACTGGTGCTGGGCTGGAGCCGGAAGGTACCGCCATTGCTGTCTGACCTGAGCCAGCACGGCATCGCCGCAATCACAGTAAATGCAGTTGACCTGTCGTCCGTCGAGGACAGGGAACAACAACTGGCGTACTACGGTCACGGCACGGAACTGGCGAACGTCCAGATGGTCGAGGCCAACTTCCTAGTGATGGACACTCTCACCTCGCTGCACCCGCAGGACTACGACGCGGTAATCGTCGTCGCCCGGGAAGGTCTCGAGAGCAATGAGAATGCAGATGCCTCCTCGGTGACCATCCAGTTGGCCCTACACCACATATTCAGGGAATCGCAACCACGCCCGCACCTGCTCTTCGAGATCCTCGACGACGCGAACCACCGGCTGTTCAACGATTCACAGGATGATGTCATGGTCAGCCCGATGGTGGTGAGTTACATGCTGTCCCAAGTCGCCCTGTGCAGGGAACTGGGCGCGGTATTCGATGCGCTGTCCCACCCAGGTGGTCCTGAGATCACGCTGGTTCCCGCTGCAGGATACCTTCCCTGCAACGAGCCCGTCTGCTTTTCCGACATTCAACGGGCGGCCCACGAGCACGGCGAGATCGCTCTGGGGCTGCGCATCGAACACCAGGGGAACAGACGGGTAGTGCTTAACCCGAACCGGACCGAACATTGGCTGCTGGCAGGTGGCGACCAGCTCATCGTACTCGCCGACTTCCCGGAGACAGTTCAATGACCAAAACGGGGGACAGCTACTTCACCAACGAAGGCGTTGACAACGTCCTCGTGACCTACAAGGGCCTTTTGGAAGGTGCCGCAAAGTTGTATGCAGGCGATCACTTATTGACTGAACCGCTGATTTCGATGGTGTATGGCGATTTCAAGGGTTTCCCCCCGATCTACCTAGTCAGCGGCACGCGGGATATGTTCCTGAACAATATGGTGCGAACCCACAGCAAATTGCGCACGGCAGGCGTCGCTGCAGATTTCAACGTTTATGAATCATTTTTGCAAGGCGATTATCTCAAAGTGATTGACTCGCCGGAATCCGAGTAGGTCTTTGCAGAACTCGGGATATTTCTGTTGAAATTTTTAAAGTAACCCAAAAAAGGTGAAAAATTAGATATGAATAGAATAATAAATAGTTTGTTTGGTAGTTGGCGTCATCTGGTTGAAGAGCCCATTTTGGTTAGTGATGTAAAAGAAACGGTTGAACAGCGCTCGGTTCCATCGTTTGGTTTTTTCTTTATGCTGGCGGCATCTGGCGTCATTGCAACATTTGGTTTGTTGTCCAATAGCGCAGCAGTGATTATTGGAGCCATGATTGTTGCACCACTCATGAACCCTATTATTTCCCTGGCTTTCGGTGGTGTCGAAGCCAACAGGGTGCTTATCTCTCGCTCATTGTTAACGATTGCAATTGGAACTATTGTGATTATCACAATGGCATTTCTTGTTTCTGAGCTCATTGGCTGGAAGTTGGCTGGCTCGGAATTGATCGCACGCATGAGCCCCAGTCTTCTTGATTTAGGCATTGCTGTTGCGGCAGGCGCTGCCGCTGCATTTGCATACACACGGCCGGGTGTATCTTCAGCGCTTGCCGGCATTGCCATTGCTGTCGCCCTAGTGCCACCGTTGTGTACAGTAGGAATCGCTTTGTCACTCGGACAAAAATCCGGCACTGATATTGGTTTTGCCATAGGAACTGTGAGTGCCCGCGGGCCATTCCTGCTTTATCTGACCAATATATTTGGCATCGTTCTGTCTGCCAGTCTGATTTTCTTTTTGCAGTACTTCCGTCGTCACGCCTCTGCATTCGTTGCGTTGGTTCTTATTGGTAGTTGTTTGTTGTTGGTCATCCCGCCATTGGGGATCAGCATGGATAACCTATTGATTCGCAATCTGGTGCATCGCAGTTTGACGGTTAAAACACAAGAGTTGGTGCTAGCGGATCGTGACGTGCGATTTAGCAACCTGAGCATACGTCTTACGCAAGGCGTGGTATTCGTTCGGGCTGATCTGGTTGCGGAACCGGGTGTCTTAAGTCAGCACGTTGTTGATTCAATTCGGGATAATATTTCTACACTGATCGAGATGCCAGTCGTTCTGGAGTTCAGTATTATTCCTGAGACGATAGTGCGCAGTGCCGTTGTTGCCACATCATCAAAATAGGAGAGCATATCTTAAGTTTATGGCTCGCTTGATCCGTGGTTCGACAAAACATGGAAGACCGGCGAAATTGAACTCGTCAAATGAGTAGAAAATATTATTTTAAACTGATAGGGGGGGAGGACATGAAATTCAGGATTGGAATAGCTAGAGGGATTGTCCATATGTCTCTTCTAGCACTTGCAATGCTTCTTGTAAATAAACCGGTGATAGCGGGCGACAAACCTAAATTGATTTTGCAAATAACCGTTGACCAGTTACGCGGAGATTTGCCAACGCGCTATTACGATCGGTTGGGAGAAGGCGGTCTCAGGTATTTACTGGACAAAGGCGTAGTCTACAACAACGCGCATCATGCCCATGCAAACACCGAAACCATCGTTGGACACGTGACGCTCGCCACTGGCGCCCATCCATCCGAACACGGGATGATTGGTAATATCTGGTTTGACCGTTCGACAGGTGTAACTACCTACAACATCGAAGACCCTAATCATAAGCTGCTAACCGAGGGGGCGGATGTCGATGCCAGCACCGAGATCGACCCCACTCAGAAAGCAGCCTCGAGTGATGGGCGATCACCTGCCTCTATTCTTACAACCACCTTTTCGGATGAACTGTCTTCACTGACGGCCGGAAAAGCAAAAGTATTCGGTATATCCGTCAAGGATCGGGGTGCGGTTTCGATGGCCGGACATTCCGGGAAAGCATTCTGGTTTTCGAAATCGACCAACGAGTTTGTTACCAGCAGTTATTACTATAAAAAGTATCCACAGTGGGTGGTCGACTGGAATGCCAAAAAACTGCCCGAGCAATATTCGGGCAAAGCTTGGGAGCTTATGCATCCCGTAGACACGTATCTATTTGCCGACCGGGATGACCAGGAGTGGGAATCTGACCTCGCTGGGTATGGACGGACTTTTCCTCACCAATACGCCACGCCGGACAACAAGTACTATTCCACCTATTTGACGATAAGTCCTGCTGGTGACGAGCTCACACTGGAGTTTGCCAAGGCTGCCATCGATGCCGAACAGATTGGCAGCGACGATATTACCGACTACCTTGGCGTCAGCTTTTCTGCGACAGATATTGTCGGGCATTTTTTCGGGCCTTCGAGCTTGGAATCGGAAGACAATATTCTGCGGCTCGACCGTACACTGGCAAACCTGTTTGCCTTTATCGACAAGAAAATTGGCCTTGATAATACCTTAATCGTTCTTTCCGCCGATCACGGTGGCCCGGAGGCTCCCGGGTATCTTGAATCTATGGGAATACCGACCGGCTATGTTTCTCCCGATACATGGGACAAGCAACCCGCAATCGATAGAATCAAGAGTAAATTTGGTATTAAGGGAAAGCTCATTGAAGGATATGACCATCCCTATCTTTATCTCAGTAACGAAGTGATCAGCAATTCCGAAGTCGACTTGTTGGCGCTTGAAGCGGCTATTGTTGATGAACTGGTTCGTTTCCCAGGTGTGTCCACCGCTGTCTCCAGTACGGCTTTGGAACGCGGTGTCGTGGCTGATAATTTCCTTACCCGGGCGATGACCAATAATTACCATCCCAAGCGATCCGGTAATATCTATGTCGTTTTTGAGCCGGGTTGGTTTATCAATAATCTGGACGGTCTTTCAGTAGCCGTGGTGCACGGTTCTCCGTGGTCATATGACACCTTTGTTCCCATTATCTTCGCGGGGAACCAATTAAAGCCACGCACAGTTTCACGCAGAGTCCATACGGTTGACGTTGCGTCTACTTTAGCGAGTATCGTCGGTGCCAAACCCCCGTCCGGGGCCAGTGGAGGGGTTTTGTTGGAGGTACTAGGGCAGAGGCCCTGGACAAAAGTTGAATAATTTTGAAATTTTTTTAACAGGAGATTCAGATATGAAAACAAGATTGAAATTGCAACGAACTCTACAGGTCTTGTTGATAACAGGGATTTCAGTATTTGCATTGCCCCCAGCGCACGCTGAGGATGCGGTCAAGGTCACCGCCAACAACTACGTCCGGGCCGAATCGGACTTCCAGATGAAAGCCTACAACGAGCTACTCGACTGCTTTGGAAAACTTGTCCATCGTCGGGAAGCCTACGACGTTAACAACCAACCTACCGTTCGCGGCAATCGCGACACACTTTACTCAAATGGCACGTTTGATCTGAGATCTCCTCTCACGATAATGCTTCCAGAAACGGGGGGACGCTATCAGTCTTTGATGATCGTCAATCAGGATCATTCGATTGTGGCCGCCTATGGTCCCAAGACGATCACTCTGACAGAAGAAAATGTCGGCACGCGATATGTTTTCCTGACCGCTCGAACCTTTATGGATCCGGATGATGAGCAAGATATGAAAGAAGCGTATCGGCTCCAGGATGCGATCCGCATCGAGCAGGCTGATATCGGAAAATTTGAAGTGCCTGATTGGAAGAAGGACGAAGTAGAGAAGATGCGGGCCACGATCAATGTGGTCGCTACCACAGTCACAGATGCGGGAAAGATGTTCGGCAAGAAAGAGGATCTGGACCCGGTCTACTGGATGCTGGGAACTGCCATCGGTTGGGGCGGGTTGCCGGCAGAGGCTGCTAGTTACGCAATCGATGTTCCCGAGAAGAACGACGGGAAGACCGCGTACACCCTCACCGTCAAGGATGTGCCGGTGGACGCCTTCTGGTCTGTGACCCTTTACGATGGAGAGGGCTGGATGCCGGTCAATAAATACAACGCCTACTCGTTTAACAACGTCACAGCCAAGCAGGACAAGGACGGCAGCATTACTATCCACTTCGGTGGCGATCCTAAAGCAGATAATTTCCTGCCGATCGTTCCGGGATGGAATTACATCGCTAGGATGTATAAGCCGAAGAAGGAAATCCTGGACGGAAGATGGGTATTTCCAAAAGCGGAAGCTGTTGAATAGAGTGCTATGTATAAATTGAGTAGACTGACGGCTCCTCGCTAGGAGGATATTGTAAGGTCCGGTGTCTGCTTGATTTTGTACTGTATATTTTTCATAAGCCGAAGGTGAGGTGAGTGAATTTTAATTGGCAGTTTTTAACAAGCAGCTTGGCTCTTGTTTTGTGTTGGGTATCGTCGATGTCAACAATAGCTGAAACAGTCACTGACCTAGAACGCTGGGAGTTTGGTGGTTTAACTTTACTTGGCTAAGTAGCAGCGGCTTTGCAGCGAAGACGAGTCGTGGCGTTTTCCCCACATTTCTCATGCATCAGGCTACGCCGGACCAACGTCGTGGGATTCCATCCCACACCCGAGCAAGGGGGACTGCTCGTCTGATGTGAATGGATTCACGAATGCAGCGATAATATGGATGTTAAAGAGCTTCCTTATCAAGAACTTCCTTGTTCAACTGCCAGTTCGCCGTCCATGGCTCTCGCTCAGAGAGTCCATAAAAATGGACTTCGCCCTTGCATCCACCATGACGCCCCGACGAAGTTACATGTATTAGATACGGGCCTCGAACTTATGGATAAATCGCTATCACTTCCGATGGGGCATCCTGCCCCGCGAAAGCTAACTCAACATCCATGTCGGGAACCACGCGACTCTGGTTTATAAAGAGTTTCCAACGCATTTCGGCAACTTCGATGGGGATAGTTTTTTTCTATAGGTTTCAGTGGGTAGTTATTTTAAACCTTATCAAAGGGACTCACTTTTAGAAAAGTGTTTAATTATGCTTATTAGTCGTGACTTTTCAGGTAGTGAAACCCAATCTAGATTGAATAGATAGCAAGCAGAGTCTGCCAGTGTTATTTGGTGCAGGTTACGTTGAGTGCAAGTTAACAGAGTAAAGCAGGCTGATTCTAAAGTGTGCTTAGATACTCGTTTATCACTGCTAAAAGTGATTAGAGGCTTATCTGAAATATCTTCAAATACCCAGTGGCACTGTTCATGTAAATTAGCTAACAGTTGCTTGAAGATAGTTTCTGGTATTTCGGTTTTTATCCGTAAAATAGAAGCTAAAGCGATAAGGTTGTGTCCCCAGAAACCGGGTTGCTTGAGAGCGCTTGTCAGTACTAACTGAGCATCTATATTTGTTGGTTTAATGTAATCATCACAGAGTGGGTATGACTGATGATTATTACCATAAAATGTGGCTGTTACAAATTCACAGAATCGCTCAATGAATCGAAGCTTTTGATTTTCAGTGCAGATTAAAGGCCAAGCTTGCTTAAAGGCAATTAGAACCGAAACGTTATGAGTTAGATATTCATTTTGCTCTGCACATTGCTCAAAGTAATAACCAAATATCTCTTCCACATCGGACTGTTGAAACCAATCTTGCATGGTGAAGTAGGCGTATGGGTAAATAGCGTGCGCTAAAATCCAGTGCCTTCTCCGCTCTATAGGTTTAAAGGGCATAGAGTCAGCTTGAAGAATGGCTAAATCAAAAGCAGGCTCTTCTAGTTCTATTAACTTCTCAATTTTTAACCAGTCATTAGCAGACCAATCAAATTGAGCTTTTAACGACTTAATTGCCAGATAACACTTAAGCGAGTGTTGCTGGTGTATAGCCGCGATTATTGTCAATACTTCATCCATGCTTACCAATTCCTTTTAAGCCATTTTATTACCACTAATGCAAGGTTAGCCTAAATATTTCGGCTGTTTAGCGCAACGCACTCAACGTTATCAACTAACCTCAATCACCCTCGAGGTAACACTGCCATCACGCAAACGTGTAGTTAACGTATCACCCACACCAGTATCCGATGGTGCCTGCACCACTTTGCCTTCACCAGTTAAGGTAATGCTGTAACCACGGCTCAGGGTCGCTAACGGGCTCACTGTGTCTAGCTGCTGCGCCCGATGGGCGAGGCGCTGCTCACTCATCTTTAACTTATCATCCATGGCAACATTAAGTTTGGCACTTAGATAACTCAAACGCTGTGTTTCAAGGGTAAGCCGGTGCTGCGGTGACTGATTAGCTAATCGATTACTTAAGTTTTGCTGCTTTAAGGTATGAGCATGTAACTTTGACTGCATCGCTTGTTGTAACCGTAGCTGCATCTCATCGAAGCTTTGCTCATACATCTGTAAGCGGCGCTGTGGATCTTGCTTTTGTAATCTATGCTCAATGGTTTGGATCTGGCTTTGTTTTTTTAATTGGTAATGCTGCCAAGATTGTTTCAAACGCGATAACTGCGATAACAACTTTTGCGCCTTATTGTCAGCATCTTTTGATAATAGCTCGGCGCCTGCCGATGGCGTTGGCGCGCGCAGATCGGCCACATAATCACTGATGGTCATATCCACTTCATGGCCTACTGCGGAGACAACCGGAATACCACTGTTGTAAATGGTGTGGGCTAAGCCTTCGTCGTTAAAGCTCCATAAGTCTTCGAGTGAACCACCGCCACGAGTCACCAATAATACATCCACCTCGCTGCGACTGTTGGCAAGGTTGATGGCATCGCAAATACGCTTCGCGGCATCAGTGCCTTGCACAGGAGTGGGGTAGATGATGACTTCAATCGATGAGTCTCGGCGCGCTAACACATGCAAAATATCACGAATAGCAGCGCCAGTAGGCGAGGTGACTACTCCGATTTTTTGAATGTTTTCAGGCAGTGGGCGTTTGGTGTCGCTGGCAAATAAGCCCTCGGCGGCGAGCTTCATCTTTAATGCTTCATATTGCTGCGCAAGCAAACCGTCACCGGCGGGGAGCATGGATTCAATAAGCAGTTGGTAGTCACCGCGCGGTTCATACACACTAATGTTGCCTTTAACTAATACTTGCTGGCCGTTGGCCGGGCGAAAGGTCACCGCTTGGTTGCGGCCTTTAAACATGGCGCAGCGTATTTGTGAAAAATTGTCTTTGAGCGTTAAATACCAATGGCCAGAGCCCGGTGCGGCAAAGTTTGAAATTTCAGCATTGAGCCAAATTCGGCCAAGTTGCCCCTCTAAAAGTTGTCTAACTTCGCCGTTGAGACGTGAGACGGTATAAACATCGTTTTTTTGGGATTTCATGAGATTTTTACACGCTAAGACGAATTAATCCCTATTTTCCATTTACCAACCCCGATATGCAAGGTATAATCTCGCCGCAATATTTCACCTCTTATTTTACTCTCTTAGGGAGATGTTGCATGTTAAGGTTAAAAAAAGAAGCGCTTACTTTTGATGATGTGTTGCTGGTTCCAGCTCACTCCACCGTCCTCCCTAATACTGCGATACTCAAGACTCGTCTGACGAACACGATTGAACTAAACACGCCGATAGTCTCTGCTGCAATGGATACTGTTACCGAAGCTCGCTTAGCAATTGCTATTGCGCAGGAAGGTGGTTTAGGTTTTATTCATAAAAACATGACGATTGAGCAGCAAGCTGAAGAAGTTCGTAAAGTAAAAATTTACGAAGCGGGTATCGTTCAGCAGCCTGTGACAGTGACCCCAGCAACGACACTAGCCGATGTTAAGGTTCTGACTGAAAAAAATGGTTTCGCAGGTTACCCTGTGGTAAACGAAGCGAATGAACTGGTCGGTATTATCACTGGCCGTGACGTACGCTTTATCACCGACTGGTCGCGTACCGTTGATCAAGTGATGACTCCAAAAGAGCGCCTAGTGACAGTGCCAGAAGGGACTAAGCTAGATGAAGTTCAAAAGCTAATGCATTCTCACCGTGTTGAGAAAGTATTGGTTGTTGATGACAACTTCAAGCTTAAAGGCCTTATTACAGTAAAAGACTTCCAAAAAGCAGAACGTAAGCCAAACGCATGTAAAGACGAGTTAGGTCGCCTGCGTGTTGGTGCAGCTGTTGGTGCAGGCCCTGGTAACGAAGAGCGTGTTGACGCACTTGTGCTAGCTGGCGTTGATATCTTGCTTATTGACTCATCTCACGGTCATTCTGAAGGCGTTCTACAACGCATTCGTGATACACGCGCTAAATATCCAGACTTACAAATTGTTGGCGGTAACGTAGCGACAGCTGAAGGTGCAATTGCGCTGGTTGAGGCGGGCGTTAACGCAGTTAAAGTGGGTATTGGCCCTGGTTCTATCTGTACCACTCGTATCGTAACCGGTGTGGGTGTGCCACAAATTACTGCGGTATCTGACGCAGCTGCTGCCGTTAAGCACTTAAATATTCCTGTTATCGCCGATGGCGGCATCCGCTTCTCTGGTGATTTAGCGAAAGCGTTAGCTGCGGGTGCATCATGCATCATGGCTGGTTCTATGTTTGCCGGTACTGATGAAGCGCCAGGCGAGACAGAGCTATATAACGGCCGTGCTTATAAGTCATACCGCGGTATGGGCTCATTAGGCGCGATGACACAAACTCAAGGTTCATCTGACCGTTATTTCCAAAGTGATAACGCAGCAGACAAGCTTGTACCTGAAGGTATTGAAGGTCGCGTAGCTTACAAAGGTAAGTTAAAAGAGATCATTCACCAGCACATGGGCGGTCTACGTTCATGCATGGGCCTAACGGGTTGTGCAACCATTAAAGAGCTAAATGAAAAAGCGGAATTTGTGAAGATCACTGCAGCGGGCATGGGCGAGTCTCATGTTCACGATGTAACGATCAGCAAAGAAGCGCCTAACTATAGTACACGCTCTTAATTAGTATTTTAGATATTAAAGGCGACTGTTGATGTCGCCTTTAAATTAAGCCAAGTAGAAGGTCCGCAGAGCACTCACTGCTTGGTTAGTTAACAATGAAAAAATAGAGATAAGGTACCCCATGAGCAACATTCATGAGCATAAGATCCTCATATTAGATTTTGGATCGCAATACACCCAGTTGATCGCCCGTCGTATTCGTGAAATCGGTGTTTATTGTGAACTTTGGGCTTGGGATGTTTCTGAAGAGCAAATTCGTGAATTTGCTCCAAACGGCATTATCTTAGCCGGTGGTCCTGAAAGCGTTACCGCTGACAACTCACCACGAGCGCCAGAATATGTGTTTACCGCTGGCGTACCTGTACTAGGTATTTGTTATGGCATGCAAACCATGTCTGAGCAACTTGGCGGTAAAGTTATCCAAGGTGTGGGTGAAGGCGAATTTGGTTATGCGCAAGTTGAAGTGCAAACTCAATCAGCATTGTTTAAAGCGATTGAAGACGCTGTAAGTGAAGCGGGCAAGCCATTACTAGACGTATGGATGAGCCACGGCGATAAAGTATCTGCAATCCCTGAAGGCTTTGTGGCTGTTGCTAAAACTGAAACTTGCCCATTTGCTGCTATGGCAAATGAAGACAAGCAGTTTTACGGTGTGCAGTTCCATCCTGAAGTGACTCACACTCGCCAAGGTAAGCGTATGCTTGAGCATTTTGCCTTAGAGATCTGTGGTTGTGATGCTAACTGGAAGCCATCTTCAATTATTGAAGATGCGATTGAGCGCTTAAAAGAGCAGATCGGTGATGACGAAGTTATCTTAGGTCTATCGGGTGGTGTAGATTCATCAGTTGTGGCTATGCTACTTCACCGCGCGATTGGCGATAAGCTAACGTGTGTGTTCGTTGATAACGGTTTACTACGTTTAAATGAAGCTGAGCAAGTTATGGAGATGTTTGGTGACCATTTTGGTCTAAACATCATTCATGTTGATGCTGAAAACCGTTTCTTAGACGCGATGGCCGGTGAAGCTGAGCCAGAAGCTAAGCGTAAGATCATTGGCCGTGTATTCGTTGAAATCTTCGATGAAGAATCAAAGAAATGCAAAAATGCAAAATGGCTGGCACAGGGCACCATCTACCCTGACGTTATCGAGTCAGCGGGTAGCGCAACGGGTAAAGCACATTGCATTAAGTCTCACCATAACGTTGGCGGTTTGCCAGATGATATGGAAATGGGCCTTGTTGAGCCACTACGTGAGCTATTCAAAGATGAAGTACGTAAGATTGGCCTAGAGTTAGGTCTGCCATACAATATGCTTTATCGTCACCCATTCCCAGGACCTGGTCTTGGTGTGCGCGTACTGGGCGAAGTAAAGAAAGAGTACTGTGACTTACTACGTCTTGCAGATGCTATCTTTATCGAAGAGCTACACAAAGCTGACCTGTATAACAAGGTAAGCCAAGCATTCACCGTGTTCTTACCAGTACGCTCTGTTGGCGTAATGGGCGATGGCCGTAAGTATGATTGGGTTGTATCGCTACGCGCGGTAGAAACTATCGACTTTATGACGGCGCATTGGGCACATCTACCGTATGATTTCCTAGGTCGTGTGTCTAACCGCATTATTAACGAAGTCGATGGTATTTCACGTGTGGTTTACGATATTTCAGGTAAGCCACCGGCAACAATTGAATGGGAATAATGGTTAAGGGATAGTCTTTCCCGACCGTTAATTTTTACCGTTTGAGAATAGGCGCGCACATAGCAATATGTGCGCGCTTTTTATTGGGTGCTATTTATCGAAACGTGTTACCGCTTCTTATACTAATATGAATATTAAAGGGAATTATATGTATTAAAGGGAGTTTATCTATGCGCTATAGGGCTGAAGTTGATGGGTTAAGAGCTGTAGCGGTGATCCCGGTTATTTTGTTTCACGCGGGTTTTAGCGGGTTTAGTGGCGGCTTTGTTGGAGTCGATGTGTTTTTTGTGATCAGCGGTTACTTGATCACGAGTATTATTTTGACTGAACTTGAATCGAATCGGTTTAGCCTCATTAATTTCTATGAGCGCAGGGCCAGAAGAATTTTACCTGTGTTATTTTTTGTTATGCTCGTTTGTATTCCCTTCGCTTGGTTTTGGTTAATGCCTCTGGATCTTAAGGACTTCTTTCAAAGCATTATCGCGGTAGCAACGTTTTCTTCTAATATCCTGTTTTGGCTAGAGAGTGATTATTTTGATACCGCAGCCGAGTTAAAGCCGTTGTTGCACACCTGGAGCTTAGCGGTTGAAGAGCAATACTATATCTTCTTTCCGCTGTTTTTAATGCTGCTATGGGGTAAGGGTAAGCGGGTGATTTTAGTGGCACTAGCGATTATTTTCTTGCTGAGTTTATCGTTAGCGCAGTGGGCCGCTTTTAACGCGCCAACGGCAAACTTTTACCTATTGCCGACACGAGGGTGGGAGTTATTAATCGGTGTGTTCGCGGCTTTTTACTTAAATAGGTCACAATCTGAGTTGATGCCGGTCACCATAGCAAATGTGCTCAGCATGCTAGGTCTATTATTGGTGTTAGCTTCAATCTTTATTTTCGATGCCAGTATTCCTTTTCCAAGTGTTTATGCTCTCGTTCCTACGTTAGGCACGGCATTGATCATACTATTTGCCCAAGATGGCACCTTGGTTCAGAAGCTTCTCAGTAACAAACTGTTTGTTGGCATTGGTCTAATAAGTTATAGCGCTTATTTATGGCATCAACCGATATTTGCGTTCGTTAAGTACCGCAGTTTTACAGAGCCTTCTTATCTTTTAATGCTTTCGCTGTGTGTCGCAATTGTGGGCTTATCTTATTTAAGTTGGCGTTTTGTGGAGATGCCCTTTAGAAATAAGCAGGTCTTTAGCCGTACGTTTATCTTTAGTAGTGGGGCTTTGTTTACCGCAGTATTTATTGCGGGGGGAGTCTGGATTGATAGTAACCAGCTCTATAAGTCTAATCACGCCTATGTCAATCTAATGGTCAAATCCTATCAACCGGATAATCGAGAGCTTGGTGCAGATAGTTGGGATCGTTTACGCAGTCTCAGTGGCAATCAAGATTACGGTGTTGATAAAAATATTTATGATACAAGGCTGTGGTTTGACACTGAAGATGACAGAAAACATTTATTGATAGTCGGTAACTCTCATTCAAAAGATATGTTTAACGTATTAACGAGCAGTGCCGAGACACAAAGCCTATTTCAAATTGCACGTTATGGCACCGAAATAGCGAATATAGACGATATCTTGTATCGCTCTCCTAACTACCTTTTAGCCGATGTCGTGATGTTTGCATCGCAATATAAGCCTGCGGATCTGGCACGATTAGAAGCCGTAATCAGCCGTGCTCTCGCCGATAATAAAAAGCCCGTTTTAGTGAAAAATATCTATGAATTTGAAGAGTTTGGTCAGCGCACCTATGCCGACTTTCTGTTCCATCTTTTAGTAAAAGATCGTGGGGCTGATAATATTTCAAGCTTAGATATCTCAAAGATTAATCAAAAGCACTTTGAGCAGTTTTCCCATCGTGAATTTAAGTTGTTTACTCAGCAAGCCAATCTCACCCTAACTCGGCTCGCCAATAAATATCCTGGGGTCACTGTGTTAGATAGGATGGATTATGTTTGCAATAAGCCTGAGCAAATCTGTTACGCCATAGATGATGACTATCAAAAATATTTTTATGATTATGGTCACCATACTGTTGCAGGCGCCACGTTTTTTGGTGAACGCGTCGATGAGGTTAAATGGTTAGGCAGTATTTAAGCCTTGTTAAAAATCATCGATAGATGAGTCGTCAGCGCGTAAAGCTTGATATAATCAAGGGTCATGCAAATAACCTAGGCTTTTATATAGTGTTGTGAGCAATATTATTATGGGCTTTAGATAAAGGTTAGGGGCGTAGATTGTCACAAGAGCAACAAGATATTCATTTCATGAAAATGGCGATGGATATGGCGACAAAGGCTGAAGAAAAGGGTGAAGTGCCTGTAGGTGCTGTGCTGGTGAAAGATGGCGAGGTGATTAGCGCTGGATTTAATTTCAGTATTGGTCTGCACGATCCTAGCGCCCATGCTGAAATGCAGTGTTTGCGACAAGCTGGGCAGATCATGCAAAACTATCGCTTACTCGATACGACCTTGTACGTAACACTTGAGCCTTGCGCTATGTGTGCCGGCGCGATTGTGCATTCAAGAGTTGGCCGCTTGGTGTTTGGTGCTAAAGATGAAAAAACGGGCGCTGCTGGTACGGTTATCGATATTGTGCGCCACAGTGCATTTAATCATTTAGTGGAAGTTGATTCAGGCGTGCTTGAGCAAGAATGCAGTGAACAGTTAAGTGCATTTTTTAGGCGTCGTAGAAAAGAGATTAAAGCGGCCAAAGCGCTAGCGAAGCAACGCGCTTCGCAGGTGGCATTAGGCGATGAATGACGGTTATTCGGTTGGTCTAATAAAAACGAAAAACTGTTTTTGTCGGCTTAATACTTTTTGGTGGCGCGTTTTTAACTGACTACGACGACGCGCTGCAACATTGTTGATTGTTCTTTTTCTCATACTCGCCTCACTTATGTTGGCTCTTTATACGCTTATTTAATCTCGTATTTTAGATATGTTTAAAATAGCACTTTAGCTATGTATCAATTTGAGCAACAAAAGTCTACGCGAGTTTTATGAATCTTTGATGAATTGACCTGCTTGAATGAATTTAGAGCTATTTATACCCAAACGACTTGAACATGCTCATTTCAGAGGCCTTGCGCGAGTTCAATTCTAGGCGTGTTAGCGTAGGAATGGTAACTCCCTTTTAAGCTAGTGCAACAACGAAGTGGGCTTGCGCAAAGCCTTCTTCGATGGGTTTTAATGCACTTTCTGCTGCGTTATTGATCTTGCTAAGGGAACAAGCATTAACTGCAATCAACGCCTTGCTTAAAGCGCATTAAATTCCCACTGAACCCTGCATCTTCAGGTGGCTTGGGTATATACCCATCAGTATCAGGATGTGTTCGCTGGGGGAGCAGTGCTCAAGGCTGTTGCGGCTGAGCAGCTTGGGTCTGTTGTGGCGGCAGTTTTTCTTGAGCTTCGGCGGTTTGAATATGCTCTTTTTCAATTTCGAGCAGCATATTTTGGTTATCTATCCACACTAGCGTGTCGTAATAGCGACGAATGCTATCCACATAATGTACCGCTTCATTTCCGCGAGCATAACCATAGCGGGTTTTCTGGTAGTACTGACGTTTTTGTAGCAGTGGCAATACGGTTTTCACATCACTCCAGGCACTAGGGTTTAACCCCTGAGTCTGGGCCAGTTTGCGCGCATCTTCAACATGACCAAGGCCGATATTATAGGAGGCGAGGGCAAACCACATTCTTTGGCTTTCAGGGATGGAGTCTGGTAGACGCTTCAACATGCTAGTAAGGTATTTTGCACCGCCTTCAATACTTTGATATGGATCGAGTCGGTTTTTAATCCCCACCTGTTTTGCGGTTGGCAGGGTAAGCATCATCAAACCCCGTACACCGGTAGGCGAACGTGCGTTAGGATTCCAATGGGACTCTTGATAGGCGGTTGCAGCCAGTTTACGCCAATCTATATCGCCGGCGTGTTTTTCAAAGGTTGCTCTGTACTTAGGTAATTTATTGTCGATAGCTCGTATAAAGGCGCGAGTATCAACATAATCAAAGCGCTTTACGTGGGCAAAGTATTTTTCATTGAGATGCGCTAAGGTGCCGTTACGCTTTTCGGTATGCCAAAATGCCAATAGTTGGCTCATGAGTTTATCGCTATTGTTAGCTGGCAACAGCCACACCACAGGTTGTTTTTGTTTAAGCACTAACCCTTCACGCAACTCTGGCATAAAACGTCTGTTGATATCTAAGCTAGTAGAGTCGGCAATCGTATAGGGGATATCGCCAGCCGCAATCATTATTAATAGCTCTTCAGCATCTTTGTCTTTTTCTTGATTCCAGACTAAATCGGGATTGAATTTCTGCAACTCAGTTAAAGTATCGACAAAAGATGAATCAGTCGTGACAGTGATGTCACCATCAAGATGGTTAATGTCTTTTGGCACAGGGGTACCTTGACGATAAACCAAGACTTGATTCACGCGATAAAGCGGTGGGCCAACTCTAAATTGCTCGCGCCTTGCCGGTGTATCCCCAAGGCCTGCGGCAATGATATCAATGTCGCCATTTCGCATTGCTGCATATAGCTCACTAATCGTGGCATAGGGTTTCATTTTTAATTCTAGGTGTAGATACTTAGCAAAGCGTTCTGCCATCTCATAATCGTAACCTGAATCCCCTTGGCCAGAGGTAAAGAAAATTTGCGGGCCATATAAGGTGCCGACATTTAACTCGGTCGGTTTAGGCACAAAGACAGGTTTTTCTTGTTCCACGACAACCTTCTGGCAGGCAGCCAGTACGGTGATACAGCATAGAATAAGCAACAGTCTTTTCATGGGTTATTGTTTGTTAGCACTTAACTTAAATTATAAAGTGATAGCCGCCGATTATAACACAATCTTGGTTGCCGTAAAAAAATGGCATATATGTTGGTGGGTGTTAGATTCAGTATGGCGCTAAATGGCTTTTTTACCGCGAATTCGCTCAATCAAGATCAAATAAAATAGGGGCGCTTTTTTGTATACAGGAAACACTGTTTTCTATAGCGACTGCTGATGATTTGTGACAAACATTTCCCTATAATAGCGCCAGATCTGACCCTGCAATTATAATTTATAAGGTGAAAAGACGTGATGGAGATCATCCGCGGAGCCCCTGCACTTTCGGCGTTTAGAGTACAGAAGCTGATGCAAGCTTGTGAATCGGCAGCACTACCAGTGCGCCAAATCTATGCCGAGTTTATCCATTTAGCCGATTTAAACGAGTCGCTAAATGAAAAAGAAAGTCAACAGCTTGAAAAAATCCTGACCTACGGCCCCGCTATCGAAGCGCATACGCCAGAAGGCAATCTCCACTTTGTCACCCCCCGTCCCGGTACCATCTCTCCTTGGTCATCAAAAGCAACAGATATCGCCCACAATTGTGGTCTTAATAAGGTAAAGCGCCTAGAGCGTGGTATTGCTTATTATGTTGTCAGTGATGAGTTAACGGCTGAGCAAACTAAAGCGCTAACGTCATTACTGCATGACCGTATGGTGGAAGTCACTTTGCCAAGCTTTGATGTGGCAAGTGTCTTGTTCGCTCGTACTGAGCCGGCAAAATTTAATAGTGTTGATATTTTAGGTGAAGGTCGAGTTGCGCTTGAGCAAGCTAACATTAACTTGGGCTTAGCTTTAGCCGATGACGAGATTGACTACCTAGTCGAAAACTTTGCTCGCCTGGGTCGTAATCCGAACGATATTGAATTGATGATGTTTGCCCAGGCAAACTCTGAGCATTGTCGTCATAAAATTTTTAACGCTGACTGGACAATCGATGGCGAAGTGCAGCCAAAGTCATTGTTCAAGATGATTAAGAACACCTTCGAGAAGACACCAGAGAACGTATTATCTGCTTATAAAGATAACGCCGCGGTGATGACGGGCTCTACCGCCGGTCGTTTCTTCCCGCAGCAAGACGGTGTATATGCTTATCATACCGAGCCAATGCACATCTTAATGAAGGTCGAAACTCACAACCACCCAACAGCGATTAGCCCATATTCTGGCGCGGCAACGGGCAGCGGCGGTGAAATTCGTGATGAAGGCGCTACAGGTCGCGGCTCTAAACCAAAGGCCGGCCTAACTGGCTTTAGCGTGTCAAATCTTAAGATCCCAGGCTTTGTTCAGCCTTGGGAAGCTGATTATGGTAAACCTGACCGTATCGTTACCGCGCTTGATATTATGACCGAGGGCCCACTTGGCGGCGCAGCGTTTAATAACGAATTTGGTCGCCCAGCCCTAGTGGGTTACTTCCGTACTTACGAGCAGGAAGTCAACAGCCACAATGGTATTGAAGTTCGCGGTTACCACAAGCCAATTATGCTTGCGGGTGGCTTAGGTAATATCCGTGAAGACCATGTGCAAAAAGGTGAAATCACCGTTGGCGCTAAGCTAGTTGTTCTTGGCGGCCCTGCGATGAATATCGGTTTAGGCGGCGGCGCGGCATCATCGATGACATCGGGTCAGTCGAGCGAAGATCTAGATTTTGCTTCTGTGCAGCGTGAAAACCCAGAAATGGAACGACGTTGCCAAGAGGTGATTGACCGCTGCTGGCAGATGGGTGATGACAACCCAATCCAGTTTATCCACGATGTGGGCGCAGGTGGATTATCCAATGCCTTCCCTGAACTTGTGAATGACGGTGAGCGTGGCGGTAAGTTTGAGCTACGTAAAGTGCCATCTGACGAGCCCGGCATGAGCCCACTTGAGATCTGGTGTAATGAATCACAAGAGCGTTATGTGATGTCAATCGCGCCAGAGAACATTGAGCTATTTAGCCAAATTTGTCAGCGCGAACGTGCACCGTTTGCGGTTGTGGGTGTGGCAACAGCAGAAAAAGAGCTTATCTTGAGTGATGAGCATTTTGAAAACCACCCAATCGACTTGCCACTTGAAGTGCTATTAGGCAAAGCGCCTAAGATGAGCCGCGATGTAGTGAGTGCGAAAGCGAACTTGGTTGCGCTTAATCTTGACGGTATTGAAGTGCAACAAGCGGCGCATCGTTTACTGCGTTTACCAACGATTGCTGAGAAAACCTTTCTTATCACTATTGGTGATAGAACAGTAACCGGGTTAGTTAACCGCGACCAAATGGTTGGCCCTTGGCAGGTCCCAGTAGCCGATTGTGCGGTAACGGCTGCAAGCTACGACTCATACACAGGTGAGGCCATGTCTATCGGTGAGCGCACGCCGCTTGCACTACTAGACTTTGGCGCATCTGCACGTATGGCGGTTGCTGAATCAATCTTAAACATCGCCGGTACTGACATTGGCTCATTCAAGCACATTAAGTTGTCAGCTAACTGGATGTCACCAGCGGGTCACCCAGGTGAAGATGCCGGTTTGTATGAAGCGGTTAAAGCCATTGGTGAAGAGCTGTGCCCTGACTTGTCTTTGACAATCCCAGTGGGTAAAGACTCAATGTCGATGAAGACGGCATGGGAAGACAATGGCGTACAAAAATCTGTGACATCACCAATGTCACTGGTGATTACCGCCTTTGGCGTAGTGCAAGATGTGCGTAATACGGTTACGCCAGAGCTACGCAGCGATAAAGGTGAAACAGAGCTGTTACTGCTTGACTTAGGTTTGGGCAAGAACCGTTTAGGCGGCTCTTGTTTAGCACAGGTTTATAGTGAGCTTGGCGATATTGCGCCCGATCTTGATAACTCGGCAACCCTAAAAGGCTTCTTCGAAACCATTCAGCCAATGATTGCTGATAAATCGATTATTGCTTACCACGACAGAAGTGATGGAGGCCTTTACACCACGTTAGTTGAAATGGCGTTTGCGGGTCGCACAGGTCTAAATGTTGATTTGAGTGCACTAAAGGGCACTGACGTTGAACGTCTGTTTAACGAAGAGCTTGGCGCGGTTATCCAGGTTCGTCGTCAAGACGTCGCCATTATTAGCGAGAAGTTTGCCGCAGCAGGCGTACCTTGCCATAAAGTGGCAGAGCTTAACGATAGCGATACCATTGCCATCTTTGATGGGATGCGTGAAGTATTAACAGAAACGCGTACCTCGCTACGGTCTATTTGGGCTGAAACCACTTACCGTATGCAAGCACTGCGTGATAATCCTGAGTGCGCTAAAGAAGAGTTTGAGCTTAAGCAAGATATAAACGACTTAGGTTTGACGGTGGATTTACGTTTCGATCCAAGTGAAGACGTTGCCGCGCCATTTATCTTAAAAGGCGCTGCGCCTAAGATGGCGATCTTGCGTGAGCAAGGCGTTAACTCGCATATCGAAATGGCGGCGGCATTTGACCGTGCGGGTTTCGAAGCGATTGACGTACACATGAGCGACATCTTAAGTGGCCGTATCAGTTTAGAGCAGTTCCAAGGCCTAGTGGCGTGTGGTGGCTTCTCTTACGGTGACGTATTAGGAGCGGGTGAGGGCTGGGCTAAGTCAATCCTGTTTAACGAGCGTGCTCGTGAGCAGTTTAGCCAATTCTTTGAACGTAACGATAGCTTCTCGCTAGGTGTGTGTAACGGTTGTCAGATGCTGTCTAACCTTAAAGACATCATTCCTGGTACTGAGCTGTGGCCACACTTTGTGCGTAACCGCTCTGAGCGTTTTGAAGCGCGTTTCAGCTTGGTTGAAGTTCAAAAGAGTCCATCTTTGTTCTTCCAAGGGATGGAAGGCTCACGCATGCCTATCGCAGTATCACATGGTGAAGGTCGCGCCGAGTTTGCATCAGCACAAGCATTAGCTGCTGCCGAAGCGTCAGGGACTATTGCACTGCGTTACGTTGATGGTAATGGCCAGATCGCAACGCAATATCCGCAAAACCCGAACGGTTCACCCAATGCGATTACGGCATTAAGTTCAACTGATGGTCGAGTCACGATTATGATGCCGCATCCTGAGCGTGTATTTCGAACCGTTGCTAACTCATGGCACCCAGACTCTTGGGGTGAAGATAGCCCATGGATGAGAATGTTCCGCAATGTGAGAAAGTCGGTCGGCTAGTGTACCAACCGCTTAAGTAGTAATGCGTTACGAATGAAAAAGCCTCTATTTTATAGAGGCTTTTTTTTGGTGAAATATTTGATGAACAGCATTTTCAGTAAACAAGCGTGACTAAACAATAGATTAGAGAGGGTTTACTGCTAAATGGAATGCTAATTAAACGGTTTTGTAGAGGTATCGACAACTTTATAGATAAGCATTAGTTATCAATAGTCTTTATCATAAACACTGCAACAGATGTTCGCGCGCGGGATAATTGAACAGACATAAAAAAGCCCTCCTTATTACTAAGGAGGGCCGCTTTGCGCTAACAAAACTTCAAGATAAATCTTGCATTTAAAAGTCTTACTTATAGCTCTCTAGAAGTATAAAGTTCAACGAAAACACGCTGATAGCTAACAACTAAACGCTCGAATAATTTTGTCATAATGGTATCTCCACCAAGGTTGATTAAATAAGCGGAGTAAGTCTTTACCGGGCTACATCACCGGGTTAATTAGACTGTCTCCTTAACTTGGTGCACATTTTAGGCGAGGTCTAATTTTTGATCAACCGAGAAAAATTGCATGTTGTCATTAGTTAAACTTATCCGAATATCGAGTGATTAAAAATGTTTATTTTTATAGTTTTAGTATCTACTTGTATTTTAGGGTTTTTTGTATTGTCGTGTATTCTGCGTATGTAATTTTGCCATACCATTATTGTTATTTGATTTGTTAAAATATGGTGTTTTACCTGCTTCGTGGTAAATAATATGTTTATTAGCTGAAAATGTTTGTTTTGCTTATTTTTAAAGCGCTCCTAGCATGAGTATTTTATGCTGTCAACCACCTCTAGGGCGGAACTGTGTGCTTCAGCCCAAAACCCATTGAAACCGAATGCTTTGATTGATTTGAATCAATTTTGAATGGTATAAAATCACTGCGGATAACCTTACTTCGTAATGCAAGTGACTGATATTAACTAAATTGTTTATTATTTATTTGCGCGTTCGAGAGGGAAGTCACAACAGTCATTTAAAACGTGATCGCAAGCGAGTGCTTGCTAGTGTTTTTGGCTTTAAAATACAAAATTTATGAATTAAACAACGAAGTGCGGTTGAAGTTGGGTTTTTGTTAGAAAACCTGACTGTTTTACTGCATTAATATTCCTATATAGGCAGTCACTCTCGTTGATGGGGATCTAACGAAAGTGATTTGACGCACCACCTAAGGAGTCACAAATGATTTTAGAAGAGGTTGTTGAGCTGTCGCGTTTCCAGTTTGCGATGACGGCCATGTATCACTTCCTATTTGTTCCCTTGACCTTGGGGTTAGCATTCTTGCTAGCCATTATGGAATCACTCTATGTGATGACCAATAAGCAAATCTATAAAGATATGACCAAGTTCTGGGGTAAGTTATTCGGTATCAACTTTGCACTTGGCGTGGCAACTGGTTTGGCGATGGAGTTCCAGTTTGGAACTAACTGGTCATACTATTCGCATTACGTCGGTGACATCTTTGGTGCACCACTTGCTATCGAAGGCCTAATGGCATTCTTCCTAGAATCTACTCTAGTGGGTATGTTCTTCTTTGGTTGGGATCGCTTTAGCAAGCGTCAGCATTTAGCGGTAACCTGGTTAGTTGCGCTTGGCTCGAACATGTCAGCACTTTGGATTCTAGTCGCTAACGGTTGGATGCAAAACCCAGTGGGTAGCACATTCAATTACGAAACCATGCGTATGGAAATGACCAGCTGGGGTGAAGTGTTATTTAACCCAGTGGCGCAGGTGAAGTTTGTTCACACTGTCGCGTCAGGTTATGTTGCTGGTGCGATGTTTGTACTTGCGATTAGTGCATACTACATCTTGAAGAAGCGTGACCTACCATTTGCACGTCGCTCGTTTGCGATTGCGGCAAGTTTCGGTATGGCATCAATCTTGTCTGTAATCGTTCTAGGTGACGAGTCAGGCTACAAGGTCGGTGAAGTACAGCGCGTTAAGTTAGCGGCTATTGAAGCTGAGTGGCACACTGAGCCAGCTCCAGCAGCCTTTACAGCGGTTGGTTTCCCTAATCAAGAAACACAAGAAACAGACTTTGCGGTTAAAATTCCTTTCGCAATGGGTATTATCGCGACGCGTTCACTTGATGAACAAGTTACCGGTATTATCGATCTGATTGCTGAGCATGAAGTGCGTATTCGTAACGGTATGGTGGCTTACGGCCTACTTGAGCAACTGCGTAATGGCAACGAAACACCTGAAATTAGAGCTCAATTTGAAGATGCTAAAGTTGACCTAGGTTATGGCTTACTACTGAAGCGTTACACTGACAAAGTGACTGACGCAACAGAAGAGCAAATCAAAGCCGCGGCTAACGACTCTATTCCAAATGTAGCACCTATGTTCTGGTCTTTCCGTGTCATGGTTGGTGCCGGTATGGTGATGTTATTAGTGTTTGCTGCAGCATTTTGGCAGAGCACGCGTCATCAAATCGAAGAGAAACCATGGGTTCTTAAAGCGGCACTTTACAGCTTACCACTACCCTGGATTGCGATTGAGTGTGGTTGGTTTGTGGCTGAATACGGTCGTCAACCTTGGACGATTTCTGAAGTACTGCCGACATTCATGTCAGCCTCTAGCTTGTCTGTAGGCGATTTAATGTTCAGTATTATTTCTATCACGCTATTCTATTCAATCTTACTTGTGATTGAGCTTTATCTAATGATTAAGTTCGCCCGTATCGGTCCAAGCTGTTTAAAGACCGGTCGCTATCACTTTGAAAAGCTTGATGCCTAAACAGGAGATCTGATTATGTTTGATTATGAAATGTTAAGATTTATCTGGTGGGCACTGATTGGTGTGCTGTTCATCGGATTCGCTGTCACAGATGGCTTCGATATGGGTGTGGGTGCCTTATTACCGATTATCGGTAAAGACGACACCGATCGCCGTATCATGATTAACTCTATTGCACCGCACTGGGATGGTAACCAAGTTTGGTTGATCACCGCAGGTGGTGCATTGTTCGCAGCTTGGCCTATGGTCTACGGCGTGTCTTTCTCTGGATTCTACGTGGCAATGATGCTGACTCTGTTTGCATTGTTCCTACGTCCAGTAGGTTTTGACTACCGCTCAAAGATTGAAGATCCAAGATGGCGTAAGTCTTGGGACTGGGCACTGTTTGTGGGTGGTTTTGTTCCGCCGCTAATTATCGGTGTTGCGTTTGGTAACTTGCTACAAGGTGTTCCGTTTAACTTTGACGAATACTTGCGTGCGACATACCACGGCGGTTTCTTCGGTTTACTAAATGGCTTTGGTATTCTAGCTGGCCTAGTGAGCGTGAGCATGTTTATGCTACAGGGCTCAACCTGGCTACAAATGAAGACAGAAGGCGAGCTACGCGAACGCGCTGCTAAGATGTCGCAGTTGCTATCTGTAGCACTATTCGTATTCTTTGGCGCTGCGGGTGTGTGGTTAGTGAATGGTATTGACGGTTACGTGATTACTTCAGCTATCGACACTTATGGCGTTTCTGACCCAACCCTTAAAACGGTTGCTGTTGAAGCAGGCGCTTGGTTAGTGAACTACGATAAGTATCCGGTAACTATGTTGTTCCCAGTGCTTGGCTTGTTAATGCCAATCTTAGTGTTGCTTTGTAGCCGCATGAACCGCAGTGGTTTTGCGTTCTTCTTTAGCTCAGTAGGTATTGCGGCCGTTATCCTAACGTGTGGCGCAGCAATGTTCCCATTCGTTATGCCATCTTCACTAGAGCCAAACGTGAGTTTGACTATGTGGGATTCGACTGCGAGTGAGATGTCACTAACTGTAATGACATGGGCTGCAATCATCTTTGTACCGATTGTACTTAGTTACACGGTTTGGACTTACTTGAAGATGTTTGGTCGTTTATCTCGCGACTTCATCGAAAAGAACAAGACCTCACTTTACTAATAGGAGCCTAGATTATGTGGTATTTCGCTTGGATTTTAGGCGTATTGTTAGCCTGTTCTTTTGGTATCATCAATGCCTTATGGCTTGAGACGACTGAGAACATGGACCGTGACGCTGAGACTGAAGATTAATCTTTAATCCGCTTAATGGTTAAGTAAGAGCCCCGCTAATGCGGGGCTTTTTGTTTTTAAAGAAGGTAAAAGCAGGTGCTAGGGAAAGCAGGTTCTAGGACCTAGGAAAAGCTGAGACGATGAAAGCAAAGACGATGAAAGCGGAACGGCCTGCGGCCTCACGCTTGACGGAACGTTCGCTGGCTCACTTACGGAACGCTTCGCTTACGGAAAAGCTAAAAAAGAAGTATCGAGGTTCTAGATTGAAGCCGTTGCTGTTTGTTGTAGGTTGGGCTTTAGCCCATCAATCTTTTAAGAGTAAAGCAAAGATGGAAAAGCCGAGCGGCCT
>NZ_JBRILQ010000048.1:0-33887 GCF_052977045.1 Shewanella sp. 125m-7 | reverse complement strand
AAATCCCCACCAGAATACTGGTAGGGATTATCTTTCATCTGCAGGATCGGTCAAGTCCTCTTAAACGATCGGCATTGCTATTGATAGTGTCTTTTTTATTTTTAGTGCTAAGCCATCTACTTTCGTCGCTGGATTAAACTCATGTCGACAATTGTTTAATCATAAAGTGCTTACAACCTGTTTTAGGATAGGCCTGTTGTGTCCACTTTAGTTGATAGCCACGTTTTTCATAAAACGGTTTAGCTTGAAAGTTTAGGGTATCTAAAATCGCAGAGCAGCAGCCGCGACCTAAGGCGATAGCTTCAGCCTTAGTCAGTAGTTGATGGCCAATATTTTGCCCTCGCAAACTCTCATCGACCCATAGATTGTCGATCATCAACCAATTGCCGAAGGTTCTACCAGAAAAACCCGCGAGTAATTGACCATCTTCCGCTTCTAATTTTAAGCCTAAAGGCAGCCTTTCAGACACTTCCCAATGTTGCCAATTAAATTCTACGATTTTGCGTTTAACTGCATCGGCAAATTCATCGCTGTCATCTACAACAAACTGAGCCCTGTTGGTCATCAATCATGCCTCGGTGTTATTAGCAGCTGCTTAGTATTTAGCTGCACATTAAGGCCACTACGCTACCCTAAACCTCGTCCAAATTACAAGCTCGTATAGAGGACGGGGACGGCCGTAAAATCCCGTTGTGATTAAACTTTATGCAGTTCTTCCTGTTGTCATCGCCTGATATTGGTTATGGATTGAGGTATGGGGTACACTAGCCGCCTTTATCGGCTAATAGACCTTTATTCATGGAAACTTTTTACAGTTTATACCCTGCGTTTAAGCACCTGCATATGACACTTATCGCGACTAGCGTATTGTTTTTCTTAGTCCGTTTTGTACTGCATTTACGTCAATCGCCAGTCCTACAAAAGAAAGTGATTAAAATTGCGCCTCACGTAATCGACACCTTGTTGCTGCTTTCTGGCCTGGTTCTGTGTTTCCAAATTCAGCAGTATCCGTTTGTTGATCCTTGGTTGACCGAAAAGTTAGGTGCCGTTGCCGCTTACATCGTGTTGGCAACAATAGCGCTTAAAGCGAATCGTGGTACCTTATTTAAAGTATTTGCAGCCTTAGGCGCCATCGGTTGGGTCGTTTATGCGGCTAAACTGGCGATGTTTAAGCAAGCGGTGTTATTGGGTTAATGACTGATTTAACACTAAATGACTCAATACAACTTCCTGAGACGGCATTTGAAATTGCTGAGCATTTAGGCTTTTCAAAAGCTAAAAATGCTAACTGGGCTTGGCTAGAGTTAGCTGGCTCAGTATTGAGCTTTTATGTGGTTGATAGGCACGAGCGTTTAAATGGACTGCTTAAATGGTTCTATAACGATTTAGGCTTTTGTACTCGTGAAGCTTACTACAGCGCAGAGTCTGCTGACTTAGGTAAATGCTTAACATCAAGACAGGGTAATAGCACAACGCTAGCAACAGTATTAATGTTACTGGCAAAACAGTTAGATCTTAAATTGGACTTACTGCTATTGCCTGGGCAAACGGTACTTTGTAGCCAAATTGATGATGTTATTCGTTATATTGACCCGCTTAACGGCGTAGAGTTGACTAAACATCAGTTACACGTGTTTGTTCGCGGTGAGCTAGGTAACGCGGCTAAGTTCAAACCGAGTTATTTAAAGCCTGCGAGCATAAAACGGATTATTTCAAGAATGCTACATGAGATGAAAGCCGGCAGTATTCTCGCGCATGAGTTTGAGCCCGCAATGGAGTGTTGTAACTTATTGCTTCAGTGGCACAGTGATGATTTAAACCT
This sequence comes from Shewanella sp. 125m-7, assembly GCF_052977045.1. Lineage (NCBI taxonomy): Bacteria > Pseudomonadati > Pseudomonadota > Gammaproteobacteria > Alteromonadales > Shewanellaceae > Shewanella > Shewanella sp. 125m-7. The sequence continues at coordinate 32,065 of NZ_JBRILQ010000048.1, read as the reverse complement.
AAATCGTGAGCGCGCATTTATCGCACAACAATTAGGTTGTATTAGTGTGGCTGCAGCGGACTTAACTCATTTTGTGGAAAACAGTCCGCACGATCCGGTGATAGAACTGGTGAAGATGCAATTAAAAGAACTTAAAGAGGAAGTTGAAACTTTCCATTAAGTATCACAATAGGGCCTTTACGGGCCCTTTTGTGTTGATAATGCTGCTGTAATGCAGGGTTATGGTTTTAACATAGAGCGCGCTCTGGCAAACAGGGCATCTAAGCGCCGTCATAAAATAATAAAATATATAAAGTAACACCAACAAATTGGAATTTAAGAATAATAATTAGGCAAAGCATTGCCAATATTAAGGGGATAGAGTTCATGAGTAGTACAGATTCAGTAACCACTGCGCTGGTGACGAATGACGCTACCGCATTAGGTATTTTGGCGGTAGTGCTTGGTTTTGTATTTTATACCAGTAATAGCAGTAATGCGTTTTGGAAGAAGTTCTATACTTTCGTTCCGGCTTTGCTGATGTGTTATTTCTTACCATCGTTATTAAATACCTTCGATATCATCGATGGTAATACCTCGCAGCTGTACTTTGTGGCATCGCGATACCTGCTACCAGCCTGTTTAGTGTTATTGATTTTGAGTGTCGATTTAAAGGCGATTCTTTCTTTAGGGCCGAAGGCGATTATCATGTTCCTCACCGGAACGGTGGGGATTGTAATTGGTGGCCCAATTGCCTTGTTAATTGTGTCGGCCATAAACCCTGAAATATTAGGGGTTACAGGCCCAGACGCAGTGTGGCGTGGCATGACTACCCTTGCGGGGAGCTGGATTGGCGGCGGCGCTAACCAAGCCGCAATGAAAGAAATTTATGATGTAGGCGGTGATATTTTCTCAATCATGGTGACCGTAGACGTTATCGTGGCGAATATCTGGATGGCTGTCCTGCTGTTTATGGCGTCAAAAGCGAAAGAGATCGATGCGAAAACCGGTGCTGATACGACGGCACTCGAAGCGCTGAAAGATAAAGTTGAAAAGTATCATGCCGAGAATGCGCGTATTCCTAGCTTGAGTGACTTGATGATGATTGTAGCGATAGGCTTTGGTGTCACTGGCCTTGCTCATATCGTCGCTGATTTATTGGGGCCATTCTTTGAAGCCAATTATCCGTGGACTCGAGATTACAGCCTAACCTCTAAGTTTTTCTGGTTAATCGTCACGGTAACAACCATAGGCTTAATCTTGTCGTTTACACGAGTACGACATATTGAAGCGGCGGGAGCTTCAAAAGTCGCGACAGCATTCTTGTACATTCTTGTGGCAACCATTGGTCTGCACATGGATGTTTCAAAGTTGGCCGACCCTGATAACCTTTGGTATTTTGCCATCGGTATCATTTGGATGTTAGTGCATGCAAGCTTCATGCTGATCGTCGCCAAGGTTATTAAGGCGCCGCTGTTCTATATGGCAGTGGGTAGCCAGGCTAACGTTGGTGGCGCGGCATCAGCACCCGTTGTGGCTGCGGCATTTCATCCTGCATTAGCGCCAGTAGGTGTGCTACTTGCGGTATTAGGCTATGCTTTAGGCACTTATATGGCATGGATTTGCGGCCAAATTTTACAAGCTGTGGCGACTTAACGCGACAGTAACACCTAGTTGATTAATGCCAAGGCATAGGCCTTGGCTCACGAAGAGAGAAGAGATTGATGAGCAATAAAATCATTAGTTTAGGTTCGATTGAAATCGCAAACGATAAGCCTTTTGTGCTGTTTGGCGGAATGAACGTACTTGAGTCACGCGATTTGGCAATGCAAATTGCAGAAACCTATGCCGAAATTACTCAAAAGCTAGGGATCCCTTATGTTTTTAAGGCTTCTTTCGATAAAGCCAACCGCTCATCAGTAAACTCTTACCGTGGCCCAGGCATGGAAGAAGGCTTAAAGATTTTTGAAGAAATTAAGTCTACCTTTAATCTGCCTTTGATTACCGATGTCCATGAAATTTACCAGTGTGCACCTGTAGCTGAAGTGGTTGATATTATCCAGCTACCGGCTTTCTTGGCTCGTCAAACCGATCTCGTTGTCGCTATGGCTAAAACCGGCGCGATCATTAACGTGAAAAAGCCGCAGTTCCTAGCACCACACGAGATGCGTCATATCATCACTAAGTTTAATGAAGCTGGTAACGACAATATTATTCTTTGTGAGCGTGGTTCAAGCTTCGGTTACAACAACCTAGTTGTTGATATGCTAGGTATGGATGAGATGAAGCAAACGGGCTACCCAGTGATCTTTGATGCGACTCACGCATTGCAGCGCCCTGGTGGACGTAGTGACAGTGCCGGTGGACGCCGCGCTCAAGCAACTGAGCTTGCCCGCAGTGGTATGGCACTTGGTTTGGCGGGTTTGTTTATTGAAGCGCATCCCGATCCTGATAACGCTAAGTGCGATGGCCCCTGTGCATTGCCACTAAATCAGTTAGAAAATTATCTAACACAGATGAAGGCGGTTGATGATCTGGTTAAGTCATTCGATCCAATCGATACGAGTAAATAAGCGCTAAGCATTTTGCGCTGATTGTTGGTCGCTAAATAAATTAAAGCCCTGCACCTCGTCAGGGTTTTATTGTTTTTAGCGACACGATTTAAGTTTAAATACAGACTAAGTCTTTATTCTAGTAGGTTATAAAAAAATACTTGATGTTATGTCATGCAATGAGCCAGGGGTTGGTTAATAGCATGACGGCATATGAGAAAACAGACAAATAGGTTGAATGATGAACACAGATAAACAGGCGCTTGTAGATGAAGGGCCGCAAGGAATGCTAGGTAAAGCATTAGACGGCATTGAAAGGGTGGGTAACAAGCTTCCCGATCCCGCAATGTTATTTTTGATTTTGATGTTTGCAGTATGGGCGCTGTCTGCGCTGCTATCGGGCGTGAGTTTTGATGCCATTGACCCAACCACGAATTCTCCAATTGTGGTTCATAACCTGTTAACCGCAGAAGCGCTAACTAAGTTCTTAACTTCAATGGTAACGACTTTCACTGCGTTCGCCCCATTAGGCGTAGTATTGGTTGCCATGTTGGGTGTGGGGGTTGCTGAACATTCAGGTTTTATTAACACTGCGCTCAAGCGCATGTTAAAAATCACTCCTGCTAAATTTTTAACGCCGGCTGTTGTCTTGGTTGGTATTATCTCCCATACCGCAACTGATGCGGGCTATGTGGTGGTTATTCCACTTGCAGGAGTGATTTTCTTCACCGTTGGCCGCCATCCTCTTGCGGGTATTGCCGCGGCGTTTGCCGGTGTGTCGGGTGGTTTCTGTGCCAACTTTATTCCTTCAGGTATTGACCCATTATTACAGAGCTTTACCCAGGCGGCAGCGCAAATTGTTGACCCCACAATTGAAGTCAACCCTCTGAACAACTGGTTCTTCGCCGCATCCTCTTGTATTCCTATTACACTGATTATCTGGTATTTAACTGATAAAGTGTTAGAGCCACGTCTAAATCGGACGCATAAGGTTAATCGTGAAGAGGTGGATCTTCCTGCGATGGAAGAGGAAAAACCACTCGAGATTAAAGCGTTCCGTATCGCAACGTTAGTCATGGTAGTGGCAATTGCCGCCTTTTTCTCGTTAACCGTGCCTGAGACTTCAACGCTGCGAGATGGGAATGGCTCCTTGACGAGCTTTAAAGCGCCTTTGATGCAGTCAATTGTGCCACTCATCTTCATATTCTTTATGTTGCCTGGCCTAGTATATGGTTATATGACCGGTGCCTTTAAAACGTCGGGAGATGTGGTGCAGGCGATGTCTAAATCGATGAGTGGTATGTCTCATTACATCGTGATGGCCTTTTTCTGTGCGCAATTTGTGGCGGCATTTTCTGCGTCTAACTTAGGTGCATTAATCGCTGTTGAGGGGGCGGGTGGTCTTAAAGCTCTGAACCTTCCAGCAGAAATTACCGTTGTGGGTATGATTGTTCTGGTTGGCTTTGTGAACCTGTTTGTTGGTTCATCATCAGCTAAGTGGGCATTGATTGGCCCGGTGTTAGTGCCAATGTTGATGCAACTTAATATTAGCCCAGACTTATCGCAAGCGGCTTACCGCGTGGGTGATTCAAGCTCGAATATCATTACGCCTCTTATGCCTTATTTCCCATTGGTGGTGGTTTACTGCCAGCGCTATGTGAAGAACATTGGTATCGGTACGCTGATCTCTATGATGTTACCGTTTAGCTTAGCGTTAATGTCGATATGGAGTGTGTGGTTGCTAGCCTACTGGGCGTTAGGCTTCCCGCTAGGCTTAGGTGCTAGTTACACCTACGGGCTATAACGCTCTAGTTTCTTAGCGTTTAGCGAGCTAAATTACCGTAATGAATAAGGGCAACGTATCGACGTTGCCCTTTTTGTTCGCTCGGCTTTGCCACTGCTTCACACTATCACCAAGCATTATTTTCAATATCTAATACTAATCGCCCTAAGGTTGCCATCTACAGGCATAATAACGTTTTTGATTTGGGCGCTTACCTGCATGACATGGATTTTATTCACCTTTTTAGCAGCATCTATGCAGGCGTGGCGCAATGCCTTTCAAAGCCAGCTGAGTAAAGATGTTAATATTGCAGGCGTGACCTTAGCGCGCTTTATTTGGGCGACACCTATCGCAATAGCCTATCTGGCAGGGCTATATATTTGGAAACCCGTGGGTTTACCCTTTATTACGCTTAAATTTAGTGCCTATGTATTAGGCGCGTCTGCGATGCAAATTATAGCCACTGCCTTGATGGTGAAGTTGTTTAAGATGAAAAACTTTGCCGTAGGGGCTGGGCTTGCTAAGAGTGAAGCGTTAGTCGCGGCGATGCTAGGCGTGCTTTTTTTCGGTACTCACTTATCACTGCTTGGTTGGATAGGCGTGCTGATTGGCGGTATTGCCGTGTTTATGATGAGTAGCAAGCAAGGCGTTAAGCAACTGTCGTTATCAACCGTCTTACTTGGCCTCGCTTGCGGCACCGCTTTTGCGCTAACCTCTTTATGGGTGCGAGAAGCCAGCCTTAGCTTAGATCTGCCGTTCCCGCACAGAGCTGCCTGGGTGCTGCTGTTTGTGGTTGCTATTCAGACGGTGGTATTGCTTATTTACTCATATACCGTCGACAAAAATACCATTGATGGTCTGCTACAAAGACCAAAGCTAACACTGCTGACCAGTACCACGAGTTGTTTAGGGTCAATCGGTTGGTTTAGCGCCATGTCTTTACAAGCCGTGCCTTACGTTAAAACCTTAGGCCAAATAGAGGTGTTTTTTACGTTGCTGATTGCTACATTCTGGTTAAAGGATAAGGTGAAAATCAAAGATATGATGGGGCTTCTTCTTATTGCCGTTGCGGCCATAATGGTGATGTGGGGTTAGTTGGTACTAACAACACAAGGTTCTAATATTATGTTAGAAGGTTAAACTCAGGCATTATATTCAAGACTTGGATGCGAGAGCTGATTTACTGAGCTTAATTGATAGTTGGGCGCATAATACCCCAAGGGTTGCGCCCGCAATAAGATCGCCAAGAAAGTGGTAATTTTGCCCTAATTGCCCAGTAACCGCGCCTAACATAGCTAATAACCATAACCAATACAGTTTTGGCAAGCGCCACCAAAATACGCTGACTAATGCGAAAGTAAATAGGGCGTGCCCTGATGGAAAAGAGTTATAGGCCGTCCCCAGAGTAAAAGGGTGAAACCCTTCGACGCCATTATGGATCCAGGACGGGTTACTGCCAGCTTGAGTATAAATCCAGGTTTCAGGCCAAGTTCGGCCAAATATAAATTTAGCGCTGACTCTGATGATGCTGGCAAAAATTAAGGTTAGTACCAAAGTGAGCGCCATCCTGGCCAGTTTTTTACGCCAGGTGGGATTTAAGCAAGCAAGAATAATGATCCCTGCGAGACATTCGAACAGTAGCGGCATTTGACTGAGAGGCTTAAAGATGACACTAGCATCAAGATTATTGTGCATCCAAGTGGATATTGGACGGTCTAAAAACAGCACGCTAAATATAATGCTACTTATTGCAGCTAGGTACATCCATACACAGCGACGTAATGAAAAGGCTTGGTGCTGGATGAATGGGGTGCTACCTGAGGATACTCGGTGCTTATCTGCTTGATTCATTTATGCATAGGGCTTGAATAGAGTTGTTGAGAGTGTATGGACTAGTTGGCCTAACTACAAGCTCATGTGAACAGCAGGCATAATGGCAGCCGATGTAAAGGGGGAGGGTTGAGCTATTCATTTAAGCGGATAGCCTGTTGCTAGAAGAAAATATCAACTTCTAACGGCTATTCGTGTGGTTCATTTTTCTTCGAGGCTCTCATTGCTATCGCTATGCAAATGCCTGCGCCGCCCCAAGTTATAAGTAGCGCCAATACCATCATTATTATCGCAGCAGTACTCATAATTTGGGTTCCTTATCTTGCTTAGTACGTGATATCAAACTGATAAAAATGGATGCGAATAACATCACTGCGATAAGCCCCCAGCCGAGAAGTAGCTGGTCGGCAATAGGGTAATCACCATAGCCATTAGTGAGTGTATTAGTAAGATTTTTAACTAATAACATTGCCAACATGATTGGGCTGATAAATCGTAGACAAATGACAAGCCAATGACCCACACTAAACTCACTACATTGGTTAGCATACTCACGGATATCGGCAATATTAAATAACCATGCAACAATGATTAGCTCGATCAAACAGCTTGATAATAAGGCGATGTTATTAATAAAGTAATCGACAAGGTCGAGCAATAATAAGCCGCCGTGACTCGAAAAAACCATCGAGATAACAAAGCCTGTTCCGCAAACCAATAACGCAGCTTTTTTTCTCGATATGGCCAACTTATCGATGACAGCAGATACCACGGCTTCAATAATCGAGATGTGTGAACTTATGCCTGCCACGACCAATGCGAGGAAAAACAGCGGTCCAAGAATATAAGGGATAGGGAGTATATTAATTGCAGCGGGTATAGTGACAAAGGCTAAACCGACTCCAGATGAAACAACATCAGTGATGGGCTTAGCTTGCTCCGCAGCCATATAGCCTAAGACGGCGAAGATCATAATACCGCTTAACGTTGAGAAGCCACAGTTAATCAAAACGGTCATGAAAGCGTTATTATTAATATCTGACTTTTCAGGTAAATAGCTTGAGTAGGCCAACATAATTGCAAAACCGACACTCAAAGAAAAAAATATCTGTCCGTAAGCTGCTGACCAAACGCTTGCATTTAAAATCATACTGAAGTCGGGTTTAAAGAGGTAATTGAGTCCTTCCATAGCACCGGGAAGAAACACTATGCGGCCAATGAATACCAGCACCATAATAAACAGCAACGGCATCATTATTTTGCTAGCTCGTTCGATGCCAGCTTTTACTCCGCTATACACCGCAAGGGTTGTGATGCTCCAAGCGATAGCCATTGGAATCGCAATATGAAATTGAATAGCGCCTAATTTTGTTGGCGAGTTGTCTTTAACTTGTAGGTATTCATTAAAAAAAAAGGCGTTAGTATCAGTGCCCCAGCTTTGACTAACAGAGAAGACTAAATAGGAGATAGCCCAGCCAATAATTGCAACATAGTAGATAGCGATAACCGCAGCAATAAATACTTGAAACCAGCCCAGCCACTCTAGCCTAAAACCTAACGATGAGCCCAGCTTTGCGAATATAGTCGGTGCTGCGCTGCGATATTTATGTCCTAAACTAAACTCCATTATCATAAAAGGGATGCCGGCTGTGAGCATGGCAAATAGATAGGGAATGAAAAAGGCGCCACCGCCATTTTCGTATGCCATATAAGGGAAACGCCAAATATTACCTAAGCCGATGGCTGAGCCAACAGCGGCGAGAATAAAGCCAGTCCTAGAATTCCATTGCTCTCTTTGCATTGGTTGCGCCTGTCTTTCTCCAACTACACAATTGTAAGTTGGGCCAACAGAGTTAATTTTAGTCAGCTTTGAAGATCTTGCTTAATCGAAGGGCTTTTACTTTATGAAATAACTACTTTGTTAACATTGCCATACAGTCTGTTGCGGAGGAGATTAAATGAACTTAGTCCGCTTAGGATGCGGCCTATAGTTAGTTGAACCGGCATCATTTAAGTCATTACAGCTATAGCTAGCTAAAGCCTGCTTCTAAATGCCTAACTTGCTCTACCAGCGAGAGGTTATAAGGCGTATTCATGTTATGTGCTTTTGCCCTCGTTACAACAAAGCCGTTTATTGCGCTTATTTCCGTTGGTCGTTGCTGGCTGATATCTTGATGCATAGAAGAGAAATTTTGCGCCGTGAGTTCTATAACCTGATATACACGCTCAATCAAATGACTAAACTCTAGGTCGATGCCATCGGCTGCTGCCACGTTAACCAGTTCATCGACTGCGTTGTAGATAATGTCGTGATATTTGGGGTTGGCAAGCTCGCCATTGGTACAGTTATAGATAGCTGTTAAGGGGTTTATCGTGACATTGACCGCTAGTTTTTGCCACAGAAGAGGCAAAATTTCGTCATACCAATCACTTTGAGGGATGGCGTTAAGTAACAGCGTTTTAAGCTTAGGGTTTATGCTTGCGGCTTGTACTTGGTTTAACTCAGTCGCTCGATAGGGACCCAATTGCGTCAGTCCAATCCCCGTTTGCTTTACATGCCATTTGTCGAGCCTTAGCGCCCCTTGCGAGGTTGTGCCGAGGCTTAAGCCCCGTCCTGCAAGTGTGGGGGCTACTTCAATATGTGGACCCATACCATTGTGCAGTAAGAGAATATGAGCACTCTTAGATAAACGGGGTAATACCACATTAAGCGCAGATGTGACTTGGTAGGCTTTTACGCAAACGATTAATAGTTCTGTGTCGGCTAAGCTTTTATCGTAATCCGCTTGGCCAATAAATTTAGCGTCACGGGTTATTTGCAGCTTGTTATAGGCAGTAAAACTTAGTGGCAAAATAGTCGACTTCGCGTCACGACTGATGAAATTTAATCGGTCGCTGGGCCGAATACTGGTTTGCTCACCTTGTATGCTTAGCGCATTAGCAAGTTGATGATAAATGAGCTGGCCAATAGCTCCAGCACCTAAAATTGTGATTTGTTTCAGATTTTTTTTTGCGACAGATGGCATAGACATTTTTAGCTTATCAGTACTCACAATGGGTGTTAGCTATCAGTATTAGCGAGATTAGCAGCCTTAAAGTATCGGCAGTAAATCCAGTGGGTGCTGTAGAACAGTGATATGCCGATCATATCAGCAATGAAATCTGCAACGGAGGCGCTGCGGTAAGATAACTGTGATTGCACTATTTCAATAAAAACCGCGTAACCGGCTAAGATCACCGCAAGAGTGTACCACTTTGGCTTAAATGCTAAAAAAGTAAGGTATGACAAAACAAAGAAGCTGCCAACATGACCTATTTTATCGAAATTGGGGATCCCTGTTGGATAGTAGTTTGGCTTTGAGAAAACCAAGTAACTCACTAAGATGAGTGTTATCGCCAGTGCCCATTTGAAAACTGATTGTCTATTTATCACGTCGTATGCATTTTTGTAATTTGTCTTAATCATAAGAAAAGCAGCAGATAAAGTCACCAATAACGCCAAATTTAGTAAGATTTTCTTGTTTATTTACTTCAAGTTCTAGGGCTCAATGCGTAAAATACGGCCACAAACATTTTTTAAGGACCAAACTTATGCCTTCAATGGATATTGTTTCAGAAGTAAATGAAGTTGAACTGCGTAACGCGGTTGATAATTCAGTGCGTGAATTGAAAGGCCGTTTTGACTTTCGCGGCAAAGAAGCCAGCATTGAATATAAAGATCACGTGGTAACACTAACGGCTGAAGATGACTTTCAGTGCCGTCAGTTAGTCGATATTCTGCGTATGCAAATGAGTAAGCGTGATGTCGATCCTAAGTCGATGGATGTTGACGAAAAAGCGGTTCACAGCGGTAAAACCTTTTCTTTAAAAGTAAAATTTAAAGAAGGTATTGAAACCCTAGTGGGTAAGAAGCTGGTTAAGTTGATTAAAGACAGCAAGCTTAAGGTGCAGGTATCGATTCAAGGTGATTCGGTTCGCGTGACAGGCAAGAAGCGTGATGACCTGCAACAGGTAATGGCACTGGCTCGTGAGTCTGAGCTTGGGCAGCCGTTTCAGTTTAATAATTTCCGCGATTAATCGTTTTCGCAGCTAACGTGTAAACTTGATTTTTCTGCGAAGAAGAATATTAAAGACGCTTAAAAAATTGCATTTTAAGCGTCTTTTTTATTCTAAGAGCTCACCTTAATAAGTCTCGGTAACTCAATAGAGAACAAATCTCTTTAGACGCTGGACTCTTTACTTACATCATTTGGCTCTGCTACATCTTGCTCTGTATGGCTTGGGTTTGGGGCATACTTTTGTACCAGTATAATAAGCCCAAGCACAGGGAAGCCAATCAAACTCGCAGCTATAAAGAAGCTGACATAATCATAAGCATCGATATAAGCGCCAGAAAAACCGGCAATAAACTTAGGGAACAGCAGCATAATCGATGACAGTAATGCGTACTGAGTCGCGCTGTAGCCGCTACTTGTTAAGCTCGACAGGTAAGCGATAAATGCTGCTGTAGCAATACCCGCACTGAAATTATCCACTGAAATCGCAAAGGTTAAGAAGCTGACATCGTAGCCAATCACAGCTTGATAGGCAAAAAGCAAGTTAGTCACCGCCACCAAAAAAGCCCCTAAAAAAAGTATTTTCATGGTGCCATAACGGGCAATGAGTAGGCCGCCAGCGCCAGCGCCTACCAAGGTCATTATCAGGCCATATATTTTACTTAATGTGGCGATTTCGGTTTTCGAGAAGCCCATATCTACGTAGAACACGTTAGCCATAATCCCCATTACAATATCTGAAATACGGTAACAAGAGATTAGTAATAAGATAAGAATTGCGCTGCGACCATAACGCTTAAAGAAATCGATAAACGGCAGCACACTCGCGGTATATAGCCAAGACAAACTGGCGGCGACAATCTTAGGATAACGCGCTGCAAATTTAACCTTTAACTCGGCCTCTTTCTCGTCCGCTTCTTTAGTTTCAACTATGGGCTCTTTACAAAATAGCGTAGTTAACATACCGATAGACATGAGACCTGCCATCACTATGTAAGCGGTTTGCCAAGACACTAAGCTGTAGGCCTCACTATTAGGTTCTATCCATGCGGCTATGGTTAATGCGCCTGCGGTCGCAACAATCATGGCGCTGCGATAGCCAACTTGATAGGCTGCGGCAAGTGCAGCCTGCATTCTTACCGGCGCTGACTCAATACGAAATGCATCGATAACAATATCTTGGGTGGCAGATGCAAATGCGACCATTAAGGCAAATAGAGCAAGTCGCTCTAAATCGGCGAGGGGATCGCTTTGACTCATGCCGATAATAGCTGCAACAAGTAGTAGCTGCGCGAACATCATCCAGCCACGCCTGCGACCTAGTAGCCGAGTCAATATTGGCAGCGACATCCTGTCGACTAGCGGCGACCAAGCCCATTTGAAACCATAAGCTAGTGCTATCCAGCTAAAGTAGCCAATCGCTGTTCGGTCAACTCCGGCTTCTCTGAGCCAAAATGACAGGGTAGAGAAAACCAGCATCAAGGGTAAACCGGCCGAAAAACCAAGTAACAACAAAACGAGAACGCGTTTATGGCAATAAATTGAGGCGGCGTCTTTAAAGCGCTGAGAAAAAGAGGGCACGGATGCTGAAGACATAAATGAGCTTTGCTGGAATAGATGCGTTTAGCTTACGGCTGAGCGAGGTTAGGTTCAAGAGATTAATCTCAATGGGGCTTGATTTACTTTAAGAGCAGACAATAAAAAAACCAGACCGAAAATAGAAGTCTGGGTTTTGGTAGAGCCAAGTTAGCTCTTTGTGTGGATATTAATTGTATGGATGCTAAGGTCTGATCCCGATACAGCCTTGAGGGATTTGACCACCAATACTCAGGTAGTCACAGCAATCGTGGATCTGCTTTCGCAAAAACTGATTACCTCGAATAGCCCAACTAGGCCATCTGTCAAAGGCATGTAATAGGTGCCAAAACACACGCTCCATATCTGTTTGCGCATCACCCTGATGATTGTACATCTGCCATTCTTCAAGGGTGTCCCATAGATATAACTGGATCTCATTGAAATCGAGTTGATCACTCAAAAACGCTTTTCCATAGAAAGCCAGTTGGGGCGCCTTACCATCAATGAACTCATCCGCTGTCATTGAGCCGCCTCCTTTACTTAACGAAATAAGTATAGGCAGGAAGTTAGAACTTTTGCTCAAAAAAATTCAAACTATTTCAAATTATTTCAACATTAACATTGGCAATTCATACTTAAGTTAGTCGCGTGGCAGCAGGGTCGCCTTCTTAAGCACTATCTCCTCAATCGGAAAATCAGGCCACTCTATCTTGGTGTTAAACTCGGTGGGTACCAGCGACATTGCTTGTAAGACTTCCATGCCAGAGGTCACCTCACCAAAAACGGCATAGCCCCAACGACGAGAAGAGGGATCTAACTTTTCATTATCGACTACATTGAAATAGAACTGGCTGGTGGCCGTGTGCGGCTCGGCTTCTCGTGCCATTGCGATAGTGCCCGTTAAGTTAGATAGACCGTTCCCCGATTCGTTAACGATGGGTTTTTCTGTCGGTCTTTCTTCTTTGTGTAAATCTAAGCCGCCTCCTTGTACAACGAAATCACTAATTACACGATGAAATAAAGTGTTATCGTAATGACCTTTGACGACATAGGTGAGAAAGTTATCAACGGTAATGGGGGCGCGGGTTCTATCTAGCTCAACCACAATTTTACCCATGCTGGTATCGAGTTCTACCTGGGGATAAAGCGTATTCGGTTGAATGTCGACTGCATAAGAGATTTGGCTTGCCGTTAATAAGACAAGTGATGTTAATGCCTTTGTTATCCAAGTTTTCATAGTGTTCCTTTTAATGGCAAGTTGAATACAGCAAGCCTTGAGTTATGTTTATTGCTGAATGAACTGGTTAAGCTCAGGATCGTTAATAATGTCGCGGGTTAACTCACCAAGTAGTTTGTTCATTTCTAGCTCAAGCGTAGCAAAGTCGGCGCTAAACGGGCCTTTTAATAACCCTTTTGCGCGATAACGTTTGGTCAGTTCCTGATTGGTGTTCTTCGCGATCACATTGATGATAATTTGGCTATTGGCTTCAAAACCAAATGTACCCTCATCTACGTCGGTTAATAATTGCTCTAACTGTATTTGCATATGATTGACTGAACTTGGGTCAATTCGGTATCCCGCCTGGGTAAAACCATCTCTAAATACTTGATCCATCTGTACTCGAGGCGCTTCCGTTGGGCTGACTAAGCGTGCAGCTTTATCGCCATCATTAAAGCGGACGATAAAGTTGGCCGAGCGGGTATCAATCGTTTCTAGTGCTACGGGAAGTTCAGCTTCTGTTTGCTGAGTAATCGTTGGTACTTCAGGATTTAATGCAATATGAGAAGGACCTTGACTGGCACAGCCTACCATTGAAATAGCGGTGGTTATAAGTAAAAGTAAACGTTTCATTATCACTATCATAGACAAAATTTTAGATGGCATCAGCATACCAGAAGATGTAGGTGATACCAGAATTTGCAATAACTTTTTATTGCACAAGTCATTTGAAGCGCGAGTTATGTAGAGTCATTGATTCAGTTCGGCTTCAGCTTGTTCAGGTAGCATTTTAGATAAGGTATTTTGTTTGTTATTTATTGTTTTGGTTTGGTGGTATTTATGCGGTTTCTATTCGCTATAGGTTTTATTGCATCTATTTTTTGTCCCCCAACGTGGGCAGAACACATTGTGGGCGGCAATATAGGGATCGGATTTCAAGATTTTGAATCTATAAGTGGTGAAGATGTTGGGATGAGCGACAACATCAGTACCGACTTATTTTACCGCTATATGATGTCTGAACATTTCGGTATTGAAGCTGCGATATTTGCAGGAACGGGTGGCATGTTAAATACGCTAACAGGGGCTTTGTTTGACGTGAAAGATATGCGTTATACCGGAGTGAGAGGGGCGATATATAGCCAAGTTTACCTTTCTAATTCCAATAAGTTATTTGCCAAACTCGGTGTGCGCAGTCGCATCTAGAATACAAGGTGCATAATATACCCAAGCCACCTGAAGATGCAGGGTTCAGTGGGAATTTAATACGCTTTAAGCAAGGCATTGATTGCAGTTAATGCTTGTTCCCTTAGCAAGATCAATAACGCAGCAGAAAGTGCATTAAACCTCATCGAAGAAGGCTTTGCGCAAGCCCACTTCGTTGTTGCACTAGCTTAAAAGGGAGTTACCATTCCTACGCTAATACGCCTAGAATTGAACTCGCGTAAGGCCTCTGAAATGAGCATGTTCAAGTCGTTTGGGTATATATGGAATCAGCAACCCACTCGTAACGTATCGAGCCATGGTTCGGATATTTTTATGGCATTGGGCTGGGGAATGGATTTTAAGTCAGGAATAGGGGTAACAGCTGAGTATCAATACATACCTATCCAAGAGATGACGGTAAACCAAGTATCAGTTGGTTTTAATTATCGATTCTGATTTTACCCGGCTGTTTACATTTTTATTACAAAAAGAGTTTGAATCACTTTTAACCTGAGTGAGTTCCAGTTAGAGTAAAAGGTCAAATTTGATTCTGGAACTTAAGTTTTATGCCCACCAAAAATGTGCCATGGTTCCCTAACATACTGACCAGTTCAGCGGCTCCGCAAAGTTTGATTGATGAGCATGGCAGTGCCGTTTACGGCCATTTCGATGGTCCCGTTACTAGTTTGGACGTAGAGCGGTTTAAATTCTTCGACGAGATGGACAGGCCCGCATCAAGCTGGGCTAAGTATTTTTCCTATAAGCAGTTCCAGTTTGTTAGCATAGTGACCCCCCATTACGTTATTGGAGTGGCGCTGGCTGATATTCGCTATGTGGGCAGTGCTTTTTGTTATCTCTATGACATTAAATCTAACCAGCTGCTAGAAACGAGCTGGCTTAAGCCGCTAGGCTTAGGTTATCAGATGTCTGACTCCCCCATGCAGGGGACGGCCAAGATAAAAAGTGGCAAAGGTCAGTTTCAGTTCGATATTGAGCAAGGCCTGTGGCGGATAAGGCTTAATACCTTAGGAATTGAGGCCGATTTAAGTCTACAGCCAGAGCCGTTAAGCCTGCCCATGGCGATGTGTAATCCAACGGGATATAGCGGCTGGACCTATACCCAAAAACATAACGCTTTAAAAGTGAAGGGCAGCCTAGTCATAAATCATGAACCGCAGCCATTACAAAGAGTGACGGCTGGGTATGATTTTAGTGCGGGTTTTATGCGCCGTGAAACCAGTTGGCGCTGGGCAAGCATTAACTGTTTAACAGAAAGTGGCAGCCTCGGATTGAATTTAGCTGCAGGGGTTAATGAAACAGGCTGTCACGAGAATGTGTTTTGGCACAATGGTGAAAGGCACCTTCTTGGGGCTGTGCATTTTGACTTTATCCGTCAACGAAATAAAACAGAAACCGCAGGCCGTTGGCGAATTTATTCAGATAATGGTCAAGTTGAACTGACTTTTACACCGAGAAATTGCCGCCAAGAGAAGCTAAATCTGTTGCTGTTAAAGAGTAATTTTAGGCAGTATTTAGGTCATTTTGACGGCTGTATTATTGATAACTTTGGTCAAAGGCATCAACTCGATAATGTGCTTGGGCTAACGGAAGATCATTTTGCACGTTGGTAGTTACATTGGTAGTTTAGTCATGCCGCTAGCGTTAATGGTGTTTAGGCTTAGCTATACACTAAAACGAATAATGAAGTCTCAAACTTAAATATTACTCAGTGCTATAACAGATATAAAGCTTACCTTAATCTAAGAAGAACAATGAGATATATGGACAGTTAAACCCTGTAATAAGGGATGTAAAGGATAATATAAGGATATAAGATGGATTTTAATTCACTGATCGCTAACCCCGAAGTGCTACTACTGGTACTGGCCCCCATTTTCTTCGTCTGTATTTTACTCGAGTGGTATATGGGTGATAGGAAAAATCGCTTACCCCTTAACGCCCGTTACCACTTGCCAGAGGTGTTGTGTAACTTTGGTCTTGCGGCAATGCATCAGCTAACCGATATCCTTACGGGCTTGTTGATTGCCAAGTTATATCTGATGTTCTTTGGCTGGCGCTTATTTGATATTCAAATGAACGGCGCCACCTTTATTGCGCTCATGGTGGCGCAAGACTTCTGCTATTACTGGTTCCATCGTGCGAGTCATCGCATTCGTTGGATGTGGGCTGCACATGTGGCTCATCATAGTTCCGAGAATATGAACTTTAGCACCGCGTTTAGGCAAAGCTTAATGTACCCAATGGCGGGGATGTGGATATTCTGGCTGCCGCTAGTCATCGTCGGCTTTGACCCTAATTGGGTGGTGTTTGTGGTATTGCTGAATTTGGGGCTGCAGTTCTTTGTTCACACTCAGGCGATTAAGTCTTTAGGCATTTTTGAATGGCTGATTAATACCCCCTCTCATCATCGAGTACATCATGGCCGAAATCCACAGTACATAGATAAGAATTATGCGGGGATTTTGATTATTTGGGATCGCATCTTTGGCACGTTTGAAAAAGAAGTTGAAACCGTTGAGTACGGCATCACTAAGCCTATTAACAGTTTTAACCCGCTGGTGGTGACCTTTACTGAGTGGCGAGATATGTTTAAGGAGGCATTTGCCGCCAACCTCAGCCCTAAACAAAGGCTCAAGGTGTTATTTGCTCCGCCAGCGACAGCGGTCTCACCGGAAAGTGAGCAAGACCTTAATGTGCCAAGTAGTAACAAGCAAGCACATGATAAAGATATCGATAATAGACAAGAGACCGAACATGACGAGCGGGTTACAGAAGTTAAACTGTGAGTTAAGCTGTAACACGACTGCGCAATAGAACTGGTCTATACAATGTGGCTAAGTAAGATATAAAAACGGTGAGCTATAGGCTCACCGTTTTTGTGTTTGCATCGCGTCTATTTATCTCTGCCAAGAGTTAAGTAAATTATCCTTTTGGCTTACCGTATAAAGCGCTTTGCGGGTGTGGCACTTGAGTGTCAGCCTCAAGCTGTGGTTCTTGTTCAAAACCGGCATCAGGTTCTTGGGCCTTTTGACTGATTTTTTGTGCTTGTAAAATAACAAACTTACCGTTAGATGCGACAGTCGTACAGTTCTTGAAAATACGCTGTAACTTAACGTGATATGCCAAGTGACGGTTACCTACCACATGTAAAATCCCACCATTTTTCAAACGTCTAAAGGCATCTAAGAACATCTGCCAAGCGATGTGGTCGGTAATGGCTTCACCTTGATGAAACGGTGGGTTACACAAGATTAAATCCGGACGAACTCCTTCACTCATATTGGTTAAGCAATCATCCCAGCCAAAGGTGGCTTGCTCACCGACGAGCGCAGGATTATCTAATTTATTGAGTGCCCAGTTTTCTCTGGCTGAGGCAACGGCCATTTCAGAGTCATCAATAAAGTGGACATAAGCCTCTGGGAAGACCTGTTTTGCATGCAGGCCTAAAATACCGTTACCACAGCCTAAATCGACTATCGATTTGAATTCGCCTTTAGGCATGTTATCGAGCATGATCCGAGCGCCAATATCGAGTTTGTTGGCGGCAAAGACATTACTCAGATTGCTGATCTGTAAGTTAAACTCAGGTACCGACCAGGTCGTTACTTTTGGTAACGCGCGCACTTTGCCATCGCTGATACAGGTGATAACACGGGTCTTTTTCCACGTTAAGCTAGCATTTGCCGGCCCAAGATGTTGGCTAATTGTGTCTAATAACGACTTATTAATCGATTTAGCTTTAGCGCCTATTAATACCTGTGTTCCAGCGGGTAACACTTGTGACAATCTACTCAGCTGGTGGCTAAAATAGTTTAGGTTTTTAGGTAACTTCATCAATACCAGTTCAAGCCCATGAGGTAACTCATCACGGCTATTGACCCAGGTAAGTGTGTCAGTCGGCAACTGATTACGGCTAAGGTTTTGCGTGGTGCCCAATAAACTGGTTTTAGCGTCTGTTTCCAGTGTAAGCGGCCAGCTAGAGTCGATTGACAATAGACCTGCGCTTAATGCACCAAAGCTATCATTAACAATTGCGGTATTAATGCTTGGCTGCTCGGTATCGATCACATGCTTAATAAGGTGCTCATCGGCGGCGTCCCACGCCTGCAGATTCGATTCTTGTCTGCTAGGGTAACGGAAGAGTTCGAGTTCAATACCCGATACAGAAAATTGTGTCGTCATATGCCAATCAGTACCAAATAAATTAGGGCGCATATTATCGCAGATTTATGATCTCAGGTATATGATGTGAATAATGATATCTGCTGTTAACGGCTAGGAGAGGCGATGAAACAAGACAATTTAGGACTTGATACGCCTATTTTATCCGATATCGAACTGTTACAAGAGGAGACCCTTAGCGCGAGTACCCCAGACTTAGCACCTTGCACTTTAGTAAAGGGGTACCTTAATCATGCACAGCAAGAGGCACTGATTAATGAGGCTAAGCAATATCCTTTTAGGCAGCCCGAAGTGCAAGTTTACGGTAAATATCACCGGATCCCTCGTCATCAGGTGTGGTTTGCCGATAATGGTTGTGACTATTTTTATTCTGGTTTGTTTATTGAAGCGCTTCCATGGCCTAAATATGCCTATAAATTGAGGCTAAAGTTAGCTCAAGAATTCGGATTAAATAGTAATGGTGTCTTGGTTAACCAATATATGGATGGGCATGACTCCATGGGGTGGCATAGTGATGATGAAAAAGAGATTGAGCCTAGAAGCGATATTGCTTCAGTTACCTTAGGGGCAAGCCGTGACTTTTTTATTCGCCATAAAAAGACTCAACAAAAAATAAGTTTATCTCTTGATAGTGGGGACTTACTTATTATGCATTGGCCCATGCAAAAAGAGTGGCAACATTCACTCCCTAAGCGATTAAAGGTGACAGAGCCAAGGTTAAACTTGACCTTTAGACGCTTAATTGTCGGTTTTCATCAGACAGCTTAATAAATAGGTAACAGAGGGGGAGGGACAAATTCTGTTCTAATCGATATCGATAGCGCTGCGAGTTGATCTTTAAAGGTTATCGCAGTAACCTGCCGCAGTCGCATTTATGCTTATTGAGAACATCGTTATGTCAGTTGAACAGATCATTACCGAAAAACTCACCGCTGCACTTTCGCCGTCACATCTTGAAGTGATTAACGAAAGTCATAATCATCACGTGCCACCAAACTCTGAGACACATTTTAAAGTGATCATTACCAGTAGTGAGTTTGAAGGCAAGCGTCTTATTGGTCGTCACCGTGCTGTAAATGAGGCATTGGCTGACGAATTTACTCAAGGTCTGCATGCACTGTCGATGCACACTTATACTCCAGACGAATGGGCGGCTGAAATTGATGTCCCTGTTTCGCCAAAATGTAAGGGCTAATCTAACCAAGATAAGCTGTTTACTTGATTGCTTATACCACAGCTAAGGCTGTGGTTTTTTGTATCTGGCTATCGCTACCAAGCTTGCTCTAACGGCTTAACCTAGAGTCATCGCGAACGGGTTTTAGTATGAAAAAAGTTTATGGTGCTGAATATTGACTACTAGACTTGAGTGCGTAAGTATCACTTAATAACAGAAGATAATTACAGCGTTTAGGCCGTAATTTACAATAAGCTCATCATGGACTAAGCGTTAATCGCATGAGCTATTAGGGCGAATTTGGAGAATTGAAATGCCGTTATTAGATAGTTTTACCGTTGACCATACTCGAATGAATGCACCAGCTGTGCGGGTCGCTAAATCAATGGCGACCCCCAAAGGCGATACGATAACGGTATTTGACCTACGTTTTTGTGTTCCTAATAAAGAGATTTTGAGTGAACGCGGCATTCATACTCTTGAACATCTATTTGCCGGTTTTATGCGTGACCACTTAAATGGCGACAGTGTTGAGATTATTGATATCTCTCCTATGGGCTGCCGCACGGGCTTCTACATGAGCTTAATCGGCACACCATCGGAGTCTACCGTTGCCGATTCATGGCTTGCGGCAATGCAAGATGTGCTAAAAGTTGTGGCACAATCTGAAATCCCTGAGCTTAATAAATATCAGTGCGGCACTTATGAAATGCATTCTCTTGAGCAAGCCAAAGAGATCGCGCGTAACATCATTGCAGCTGGGATCAATGTTAATCGTAACGACGATTTAAGTTTGAGTGAAGCGATCTTAAACGGTCTTTAATCGACAAATTGATGTTTATTGTATTCAAAAAGACGGCTTAGGCCGTCTTTTTTTGTATTTGAGTTAAGTCTGTATTTTAGAACTTTTAGCGTTTTTTATCGATAAATGGTCGATTTTATTGTTTTTATGCTGCGCGCTTTTGGTGTAATTGGATTGGTTTGCTCTGCTTCTCATCCACCTCTGTTTTTGGTTAAATTAAGCCTAATTACACCTTAAATTATCGATTTAGACCAGATATTAGCTGGAATTGGTTTTTGTGAGAGCGATCTTGTTAGGCTAAATAACCAGCACTTAGAAAAATCTTTAATTTTTATTATTTCTTGTTTGTTACCGATTAAACTTCAGTGTCAAAAGTTAATTAACCTCTTTAATTGTATGGGGAATGTGGCTTGCGACTATATTAATAGATTCTTAATCTACGCTGACATTTAAGCTGTTTGTTCTCAAAACATTTGTAACCTTTTAAAACAGTCACATTTTTCATGGCGAGCTTGTGATATTTGCGGTAAAATGCGCGCGATCAGCGTGATTGCGATCGCATTTTAGTGATAAATCTGCGCTAGCTCAACACGGATTAGAGGTTTGTTTAAAAACTTGTGTGTTTAGCAGGAACGCGGCGCATTGTCTTTCCTTCATAACGTAGTGCTTGTGGATATGATTACAATAAAGAAAGGATTGGACCTACCTATTGCAGGTGGGCCAGAGCAAGTTATCCATGATGGTAAAGCCATCAAACATGTAGCTATTTTGGGTGAAGAGTATATTGGCTTACGTCCTACCATGAAAATAAAGGTAGGGGATAAAGTTAAGAAAGGTCAGGTTCTTTTTGAAGATAAAAAGAACCTTGGCGTGATATATACAGCTTCAGCCAGTGGCACAATTTCCGAAGTTAACCGGGGCGCTCAGCGTGTTCTGCAGTCTGTTGTTATAGAAGTTGAAGGAGATGACTGCATCTCTTTTGCTAAATATGACGCCACTGCTATCGACACACTTGAGACTCAGCAAGTACGTGACAACCTGATCCAATCAGGCTTGTGGACGGCTTTGCGTACGCGTCCTTTCAGTAAAGTACCAGGCGTTGATTCAACAGCAGCGGGTATTTTCGTCACCGCTATTGATACTCAACCTTTAGCAGCAGACCCTGCTATCGTGATTGCAGAGCATAAAGCTGACTTTGAAAACGGCCTAAAGGTTCTATCAAAGTTAACCGAAGGTAAGGTTTACCTGTGTAAGGCGCCAGGAGCTGATATTCCAAGCGCTAACGCTCAGGTTGAAGAGTTTGCCGGTCTACATCCTGCAGGATTACCAGGCACGCACATTCATAACCTATTACCAGCTTCAGCAACCAGAACCGTATGGCATATCAACTACCAAGATGTGATTGCAGTTGGCCAGTTATTTGTAACGGGTGAACTTAATACTCAACGTGTAGTGGCTATTGGTGGCCCTAAAGCCGTTAAACCTCGTCTAGTACGTACCCAAGTGGGTGCAGCGATGGCGCAGTTAGCCCAAGGCGAAGCGTCGGAAGGTAATGTTCGTATTATCTCAGGTTCAGTGTTAAACGGACGCAACGCTATTGGCCCTCACGCTTACCTAGGTCGTTACCATAACCAAGTGAGTTTGTTGGAAGAAGGTACAGAGAAAGAGTTATTCGGCTGGGCTATGCCTGGCAGTGATAAATTCTCTATTACTCGTGCGTTCCTCGGGCATCTTTCATCTTCTCGCATGTTTAACATGACTACGAGCACAGGTGGTTCAGATCGCGCTATGGTACCAATTGGTAACTATGAACGTGTTATGCCACTAGACATTCTTCCTACCATGCTACTTCGTGACTTAGTGTCAGGCGACTACGATGGCGCTGCAACACTTGGTGCATTGGAGTTGGATGAAGAAGATTTGGCACTGTGTACTTTCGTATGTCCTGGTAAATATGACTATGCGTCATATTTACGTGACTGCTTAGATACGATCGTGAGGGAAGGCTAATGGGTTTAAAACAGTTTTTCGAAAATATTGAACCGCAGTTTGAAAAAGGCGGTAAATATGAGAAGTTTTATGCACTTTTCGAAGCTGCATATACAGTCTTCTACACCCCAGGTCTAATAAACAAAGGGCGTACCCACGTTCGCGATAACTTAGACCTAAAGCGTATGATGATTATGGTTTGGGCATGTGCATTCCCGGCAATGTTTGTCGGTATGTACAACGTAGGTTTACAAGCTCAAGACGCATTAGTAGCAGGCTTTGCTACTCCTGATACGTGGCAAGTTGCTTTGTTCGGGCTGTTTGGTACAGAGTTGACCGCCAATTCAGGTATCGCCGCATTAATGTGGTACGGTGCTTGTTGGTTCTTACCTATATATGCAGTGACATTCGCTGTCGGTGGTATATGGGAAGTGCTGTTTGCGTCAGTTCGTGGCCATGAAGTTAACGAAGGTTTCTTCGTTACCTCAATCCTTTTCGCACTAACACTGCCAGCAACAATTCCATTATGGATGGTTGCACTAGGTATCACCTTTGGTGTGGTTGTGGCGAAAGAGATCTTTGGTGGTACAGGCCGTAACTTCCTAAACCCTGCATTGGCTGGTCGTGCTTTCCTATTCTTTGCTTACCCGCTAAATATGTCAGGTGATACTTCTTGGGTTGTTGCTGATGGCTTCTCTGGTGCAACTGCACTGAGTCAGGCGGCGCAGGGCACATTAGAATACGGTCTAACGACAGACTGGTGGAATGCATTCTTCGGTTTCATTCCTGGTTCTGTGGGTGAAGTATCGACATTAGCTATCTTAATTGGTGGCGCAGTTATCATCTACACCCGCATCGCTTCATGGCGTATCGTTGGTGGTGTGATGGTCGGTATGATTGCGGTTTCTTACCTGCTGAACTTCATCGGTAGTGACACCAATCCCATGTTTGCTATGCCTTGGTACTGGCACCTTGTATTAGGTGGCTTTGCGTTCGGTATGATGTTTATGGCGACAGACCCTGTTTCAGCGTCTTTCACTAATAATGCGAAATGGGCCTACGGTATCTTAATTGGTGCTATGGCAATTTTCATTCGTGTTATCAACCCTGCTTTCCCTGAAGGCATGATGTTGGCCATCTTGTTCGCTAACCTATTTGCTCCATTATTTGATCATTTCGTGGTTCAGTCGAATATCAAGCGGAGGATTGCTCGTGGCTAGTAATAAAGATTCGTTCGGAAGAACGCTGTTTGTCGTTGTTGGTTTATGTTTCATCTGCTCAATGTTCGTTTCGACGGCAGCAGTATTATTGAAACCTATCCAACAAGAAAACAAACTACTTGATAAGCAAAAGTATATTCTTGAAGCGGCTAATTTGATTTCGACTAAAAATGCTGAAGTGTCTAAAGCTGACATTTTGGCGCTTTACGACAAGCATGTTGTCGCAAAAGTGGTTGCACTGAGTACTGGTGATTTCGTTGAGGGTGTTGATGGCAACACGTTTGACATGAAAAAAGCCGCTCGTGATCCTAAGTCATCTTTTGTGCCTAAAAACGATATCGCATCGGTAAAGCGTGTTGCTAATGATGCTGTTGTCTATTTAGTTAAAGACGATGCCGGTAATCTGGTTAGCGTTATCTTGCCGATTAAAGGCTATGGCCTGTGGTCAACCATGTATGCATTCTTAGCATTAGATCCTGATCTGAATAGTATCCAGAACTTGGTTTATTACGACTTTTCTGGCTCAGGTGAAACACCTGGTCTAGGTGGAGAAGTACAAAACCCACAATGGGTCGCTAAGTGGCAAGGTAAAAAGTTATACAACGATAAGGGCGAGCTAGCGATTACTGTCACTAAAAACCCGGCTATTGCAGAAACTGTTTATGGTGTTGATGCCCTTTCAGGTGCAACACTAACCAGTAATGGTGTGCAGTATTCGTTGGAGTTTTGGTTAGGTAAAGAAGGTTTTGAACGCTTTATCGACAAAGCCCGAGATGGAGGACTGAGCTAATGGCTGATGCTAAAGAACTTAAACAGGTTCTAATCGGACCTATCGTCAGCAATAACCCGATTGCTTTGCAAATTTTGGGTGTATGTAGTGCCTTGGCTGTAACCAGTAAGATGGAAACAGCATTGGTAATGACGATTGCACTGACTGCGGTATGTGCTCTATCGAATCTATTTATCTCATTAATTCGTAATCACATTCCAAGCAGTGTACGTATTATCGTGCAGATGACGATTATTGCTTCATTGGTAATCGTGGTTGACCAAGTACTGCAAGCTTACGCTTATGATGTTGCTAAGCAATTATCTGTATTTGTTGGCTTGATTATTACTAACTGTATCGTAATGGGCCGTGCTGAAGCTTATGCGATGAAGACGCCTCCTATGATGAGCTTCATGGATGGTATCGGTAATGGTTTAGGCTACGGTGCAATCTTGTTATCAGTTGGCTTCGTACGTGAATTGTTTGGTAATGGTTCATTATTTGGCGTTGAAATCTTAAGCAAGGTTTCAGACGGTGGCTGGTATCAGCCGAACGGCCTATTGCTGCTGCCTCCTAGTGCGTTCTTCTTGATCGGTGCATTGATCTGGATTATTCGTGTGATGAAGCCAGAGCAAGTTGAAGCGAAAGGATAAGCATAATGGAACATTATATTAGTCTATTAATTCGTTCTGTTTTCATTGAAAACATGGCGCTATCCTTTTTCCTTGGTATGTGTACATTTCTTGCGGTATCTAAGAAAGTAAAAACAGCCATGGGTCTAGGTGTTGCAGTTATCGTGGTACTGGCTATTTCAGTGCCTGTTAACCAAATTATCTATCAAAGTCTTCTTGCCCCAGGCGCATTAGCGTGGGCGGGGGTTCCAGATGCTGACTTGAGCTTCTTGAAGTTCATCACCTTTATCGGTGTTATCGCAGCTTTGGTTCAGATCCTTGAGATGGCATTGGATAAGTATTTCCCACCGTTATATAACGCATTGGGGATCTTCCTACCGCTAATCACCGTAAACTGTGCCATTTTCGGTGCCGTTTCTTTCATGGTTGAGCGTGACTACAACCTTGGAGAAAGCTTGGTGTTTGGTATCGGTTCTGGTATCGGTTGGGCGTTAGCACTTGTGCTGCTTGCTGGTATCCGTGAGAAGTTAAAATATGCTGATGTTCCTGATGGGCTTCGCGGCTTAGGTATTACCTTTGTTACCGCTGGTTTGATGGCTCTAGGTTTCATGTCGTTCTCAGGTGTGTCTCTGTAAAGGGGCACCATAACGACGTCTTAATTTGAACCTTTAAGGATAAGTTAATGGGTATTCTTGAATCTACTCCAATCGATGTGTATCTCGGTGTGAGTATGTTTACCGTGATTGTATTGGTCTTGGTTTTGGTGATTTTATTTGCCAAATCTAAGCTAGTTGCAAGCGGCGATGTCACTATTGGCATCAACGATGATGCTGGTAAAGCAATTAAAACGGCAGCGGGTGGTAAGCTACTGGGTGCACTAGCAGAGAGCGGAATTTTCGTTTCGTCTGCATGTGGCGGCGGTGGTACTTGCGGTCAGTGTAAAGTCCACGTTAAATCAGGTGGTGGTGATATTCTACCAACTGAATTGGACCATATCAGCAAAGGTGAAGCTCGTGGCGGTTGCCGTTTATCTTGTCAGGTAAACGTTAAAACTGACATGGAGATTGAACTTGAAGAAGAGATCTTTGGTGTTAAGAAGTGGGAATGTGAAGTTATCTCTAACGATAGCAAAGCCACTTTCATTAAAGAGCTTAAGTTGCAAATTCCTGATGGTGACTCAGTGCCTTTCCGTGCGGGTGGTTACATTCAGATTGAAGCGCCTGCGCACCACGTAAAGTATGCAGATTATGATATTCCTGCAGAGTACCGTGGCGACTGGGAACACTTTGGTTTCTTCAACTTAGAGTCTACCGTTGAAGATGAAACAATCCGTGCATACTCCATGGCGAACTATCCTGAAGAGGAAGGGATCATCATGTTGAACGTACGTATTGCGTCGCCTCCACCACGTAACCTATCTCTGCCTTGTGGTAAGATGTCATCGTACATCTTTAGCCTAAAAGCGGGCGATAAGGTGACAATTTCTGGTCCATTTGGTGAGTTCTTCGCAAAAGACACCGATGCCGAAATGGTGTTTATTGGTGGTGGTGCAGGTATGGCGCCAATGCGTTCACATATCTTCGATCAACTTAAGCGTCTTAACTCGAAGCGTAAGATCAGCTTCTGGTACGGTGCGCGTTCTTGCCGTGAAATGTTCTATGTTGAAGATTTCGATGGCTTAGCGGCTGATAACGCCAACTTCCAATGGCATGTTGCTCTATCTGATCCACAGCCAGAAGATAACTGGGGTGGATACACAGGCTTTATTCATAACGTATTGTATGAGAACTACCTACGTGACCATGAAGCACCTGAAGACTGTGAGTACTACATGTGTGGCCCACCAATGATGAACGCTGCTGTAATCGGTATGCTTAAAGATCTTGGTGTCGAAGATGAAAATATCCTCTTGGATGACTTCGGTGGCTAACCCTTCTCTTATTGGAGATCTAGGTCAATATGTTTAAGACCTTAGTAAACTGGCTGGCCCTTATCGGGTTAGCCTTTTTTATTTCAGCTTGTACTAAACAAGCGGAAGTGATTTCATTGTCTGGCAACACCATGGGCACAACTTATCATATTAAAGTTGTCCCTAACGACAAGATGCCAGATGTTCAGTTACTGCAAGCAGAGATCGATTTAGCCTTAGAGAAGGTTAACGATCAAATGTCGACTTATCGACCTGACTCTGAGTTATCAAAATTTAATCAGATGACTCGAAATGATAAGGTCGAAGTGTCTGCAGATACCGCTAAGGTAATTGCTGAAGGATTAGCATTATATAAAACCACTAACGGCGCATTAGACATCACGCTAGGCCCATTAGTGAATTTGTGGGGCTTTGGCCCAGATAAAAGGCCAACACAAATACCAACGCAACAAGCGATAGATAAGGCAATGCAGCGCACTGGGATTGAGGCGATTGCGGTTGATGGTAATAGAATCAGCAAACAAGACCCTGATATCTATGTTGATCTTTCTTCTATTGCAAAAGGCTTCGGTGTTGATAAAATAGCCGCCTTACTAGACAAGTATAATCCGACTGGATATTTGGTCGAGATTGGCGGAGAAATAAGCCTACGCGGCACTAAAGCCGATGGGTCATTATGGCGCATTGCGATTGAACAGCCAGGTGATAGCGGTAATGGCGTGCAGCAGGTTATTTCGCCTAAGAATATGGCGATGGCGACATCGGGTGATTATCGTAATTATTACGAGGAAGACGGACAGCGTTTTTCACACCTGATCGATCCACGCACTGGCTACCCAATAAACCACAGATTAGCGTCGGTTACCGTATTGCATGAAGAGTCAATGATTGCAGATGGCTACGCAACCGCTATGATGGTATTAGGTACACAAGCATCACTAGAGCTTGCTAAACGTGAGCAGCTAGCGATAATGCTTATTGAAAAGCAAGATGATGGCTTTAAAGTTTTCTATAGTGAAGCTTTCAAACCTTTCGTTACTCAGTAGTTGGAGTCGAATATGAGCACATTTATTGCGGCTTTTGTCGTGTTATTAGGTTTCTTTTTCTTGATGTCGATAGGCTATTTAGTCAAACGACAAGCTGTTGCCGGAAGCTGCGGTGGTCTAGGCGCACTCGGAATTGAGAAAGCATGTGATTGTGATGATCCATGTGATAAGCGTAAAGCTAGAATGGCAGAACAAGAACGCCGAGAAAAGTTAGAGCAGAACCGCATTATCTAGTTCTGTTGATGGTTCGGTGATTAAGGCTCCTTGGTAGGGGCCTTTTTTATATCTTTTTTATCTAAAGCTTTCGTCTGTTACATCCCGCATGGCAGCTTGTGAGTTATGTATCTTATATTGTGTTTGAGTTTTTTTATTTCTCTCCCGACTAAGCCCCTCGTTTCGCAGTACAAATTAGCGATTTAATCGCGCTAGCCACTTGTTAAGAACTGTAGTACTAATGAGAATTATTTTTCTTAATAAATTATTGAAATATAATGTTTATTTGAACTTGGTTGTTTTTTGTTCTAGCTTGTAAAGATTGATATAGATCAATTTAACTAAGGATGAACAGATGAAAGGACAACCTAAGGTCATTAGTCAGCTCAATAAGGTGCTGACCAGCGAGCTTACAGCTATCAATCAATACTTTCTCCATGCACGCATGTATAAGAATTGGGGCTTAGGTGAGCTCGATGAGAAAGCCTATAAGAAATCCATTCAAGATATGAAGCATGCCGATAAGTTAATTGAGCGGGTGTTGTTCCTTGAAGGGTTACCAAACCTACAGCAGCTAGCTAAAATTCGTATCGGCGAACATAGCCAAGAGATGCTTGAGTGCGACAAAGTCATGCTTGAAGAGGAACTTGTATTGCTTCGTGAGGCTATCGCTCTGTGTGAGTTAGAGGCTGACTATGTTAGTCGAGATATTTTAGAAGATTTACTAGAAGATGAAGAAGAGCATTTAGATTGGTTAGAGGCGCAATTAGAGCTTATCTCATTAACCGGTATTCAAAATTACTTGCAGTCTAAGATGGGCTAACTGGAGAGCATTATGAAAGGTAACCAAGAGGTCATCGACACACTCAATCAATTGCTTACTGGTGAGCTATCTGCAATGGATCAGTACTTTGTCCACGGTTTAATGTTTGAAGACTGGGGGCTCAACGAGCTACACGAGCGGATCTCCCATGAGTCAGATGATGAACGTGAGCATGCGAAAAAGTTGGTGCAAAGAATACTGTTTTTAGAGGGGACGCCCGATGTGGCTAGTCGTGAGCCACTCAATATCGGCAAAGACACGCAAGAAATGCTCAAGAATGACTTAGCCTATGAATATCAAGTCGCCGATAACTTACGTAGCGCAATTGCTTTGTGTGAGCTCAAAAGTGATTATGAGAGCCGAGAGATTTTAGAGGTGCTGCTCGAAGAAACTGAGGCAGACCATATGTATTGGCTTGAAAAACAACTTGGATTGATTGATAAGGTGGGCTTACCAAACTACCTCCAGAGTAAGATGTAAGTGATACAAACAATGATTTAAAAGAGGCGTTATACAGCGGCAATACTGGTAAGTTAAGCCCCCACCTGATTAATCAACAAAAACTAAGAACCCAGTTTAAGCTGGGTTCTTTGTATTAAAAGCTATAAACCACGAAGCGCTCGCTTCGTTTGCTACACGCAGGACATGAAGAAAAGAAAAAGCGGGGTGGTTTTTCTTCGTCTCTCCGTGTCCTCTGTGGTCCACTGTTATCTTTCGAAGTCATCATATTTTCTCTGAGTAACTGCCTTAAGTGAATGGCATCAGTTATACAGCGACTCTTTTTTTACGATTTTTAACTCAGCTCTCTCTTTTTGGTACTCTAATTGAGATCATTGATCATTGATCATTGATTATTGTTCGAACGGCCTTATACAGCCTAGATTCAGCTCCACCGCGTTAACCTAGCATTAGACTATGCAGTTATTATTTTTGCTCGTGCTACGCGCGGGTAAAGCCGCGGGTGAATCCACAGTTCATCATCAGTCGCATAGCCATTTTATCTGACTGCTGGGGGGCGGGCGATGTTAGTTTCATCTCAAACAAATAGGACTCAGCTAGATGCTGATAATCAGTTTCAGCTTGAATACTTGCTATGGGTTATTGAGCGACTTGAAACACAAGTTTCCGACGAGAAAGTATCGGCAGGTGTAACCCTTGCGTCATCTCCTGGTATCAGCTCAAATGCGGTTTTATCTACT
This sequence comes from Shewanella sp. 125m-7, assembly GCF_052977045.1. Taxonomy (NCBI): domain Bacteria; kingdom Pseudomonadati; phylum Pseudomonadota; class Gammaproteobacteria; order Alteromonadales; family Shewanellaceae; genus Shewanella; species Shewanella sp. 125m-7. Next base: position 1,863 of record NZ_JBRILQ010000048.1, on the reverse strand, counting down.
GAAGAGCTAACCATGTTGACTCAGTTATACCAATCTTACTAACAATGTGACCCGTTCAGAGCCTCTCAAGTAGGTTATAGCTTGTTTTTTGCTCTCGGTTCTCTGGCGTGGCATTGAGTATGTGTGGTTTATATTGAATACTGTTTTTATATACAGTAATATTCTTTTCGGAGGATATTGGCTTGCAAAAAATTATTCACGTCGACATGGATTGCTTCTACGCCGCAGTTGAAATGCGCGACTTTCCAGAATTAAGAGGAAAACCTATTGCCGTGGGAGGGCGCAGCGATCGTCGTGGGGTGATAAGTACCTGTAATTATGAAGCGCGAGAGTTTGGCGTGCGCTCAGCCATGGCATCAGGCTATGCCCTCAAGCTTTGCCCTGATCTGATATTAGTACCGGGGCGAATGCAGGTCTATAAAGATGTCTCGATTCAGATAAGAGCCGTATTTGAACGTTATACCGATTTAATTGAGCCTTTGTCTCTGGATGAAGCGTATTTGGATGTAACCGATAGCCCGCACTGCAAGGGCTCTGCAACCTTAATTGCCGAGGCTATTCGTGCCGACATCTTGGCCGAGACGGGGCTGACGGCATCAGCCGGGATCGCGCCCGTTAAGTTTCTTGCCAAGATAGCCTCAGATCTAAATAAACCTAATGGACAGTATGTGATCCGCCCAGACATGATTAATGAGTTTGTTAAAACCTTACCACTGATAAAAATTCCAGGTGTTGGCAAGGTTACCGCTAAAAAACTAGCCGATTTAGGCTTGCATACCTGCAGTGATGTACAGGCATATCCCCCCGCGCAGCTGATTGAGCGTTTTGGAAAATTTGGAAGTGTGCTGATAGAGCGCGCTAAAGGGGTCGACAAGCGGGGTATTTCCCCTAATAGAGAGAGAAAGTCGGTTGGTGTTGAAACCACCTTAGCCAAAGATATCCACACGCTAGAGCAGTGCCGAGCCGTGATGCCTCAGCTAATTCAAGAGCTAGGTGCACGAGTGAGTCGTAGCGCCAAGGATAGGACTATCCACAAGCAGGTGGTTAAAATTAAGTTTGAGGATTTTAAACAGACAACCATCGAGCATCGCAGTGATGAAATCTCGGTAAACTTGTTTTATCAGTTACTCGAACAAGCAATGGAGAGGCAGCATGAGCGCGGCATTCGCCTCTTGGGTGTATCCGTTGGACTCGCTTCTAATCGTGTCGCTTCCGAGCAAGACGAAGTAGATAGCTCGCAATTGGATTTAGGCTTTTAGATGTATAGCCAGAAATGGCTCATTAGATATAATAAAGGCCACTTATTGCGAAGCGGCCTTATTCATTTCAACTAACTCAAAACTAATAGTAATTGATTAGTCTTTAGCCGGTGTACGTTCTAGTACGGCTAATAACAGCTTCCAGTATTGGCCAACTGTGGTGATGTTAACTTTTTCATCAGGGCTGTGCGGGTAACGAATGGCTTATGGGTCAAACGGCAATCGACACCCTTTCTTCTGTTAGAAATAACAAAGGCCACTTATTGCGAAGCGGCCTTATTCATTTCAACTTACTCAAAACTAATAGTAGTTGATTAGTCTTTAGCCGGTGTACGCTCTAGTACGGCTAATAACAGTTTCCAGTATTGGCCAACTGTGGTGATGTTAACTTTTTCATCAGGGCTGTGCGGGTAACGAATGGCTTATGGGTCAAGCGGCAATCGACACCCTTTCTTCTGCTAGAAATAACAAAGGCCACTTATTGCGAAGCGGCCTTTTGACTATTCAAGGTTGATTAGCCTTTGACTGGTGTACGCTCTAGTACGGCTAATAACAGTTTCCAGTATTGGCCAACTGTGGTGATGTTAACTTTTTCATCAGGGCT
>NZ_JBRILQ010000047.1:0-34768 GCF_052977045.1 Shewanella sp. 125m-7 | reverse complement strand
AATCCCCACCAGAATACTGGTAGGGATTATCTTTCATCTGCAGGATCGGTCAAGTCCTCTTAAACGATCGGCATTGCACGTTACGTGGGTATTTTTTTGTACATGGAAGTACTTATCCCAGAACGCAGGGATTGCGTTTAATTTAGGGTTTATTCACGCCGTGATAGCGAATTAAAAAGGCCAATAACAGCGGCGTAATAATGCTGGTTGCTATTGCCATGATCACAATCGCAGAAAATAGTCCGGATATAATCGGTGGCGTAGGGTCTGGATGGTTGAATAGTCCGGCTTGCAAGGCGACTCCGGCTAACACGATTTCAACTGCGCCTCGACCACTCATCGCCACTCCAATGCGCAGCGACTCTTGGCTACTATGACCCGTGACACGCGCACAGAGTCCGGCTCCTATTAGCTTACTGAATATGGCAACACTAATCAGTAGAGCAACAAACCCTGGTATCGATACCAGTGACGTTAAGTCTAGGTGAAACCCTATCGACACGAAAAAAATGGGGGCGAGGAAACCTGAGGTGATACCAGACGTTTGTCTCTCAACGCGGTCATATACTTTTTGCTCCACAACCGCAGGATGGAAAAACATACCTGCGACAAAGGCACCGATAATAAAATGTAAACCTAGTATTTCGGCAAGTACAGCGTATGCCAGTGAGGCGATTAATAGCATACTGAAATCGATATCAGGAATGTTAGTGGACTTGAGATAGCGACCGACTAACGGAAACAGATAGTAACCGACGGGTATTGTGATAATGAAGAACAGCAGTACTTTAGCTAATAGTGGGCCCCATAAATCGAGGGTAAAAGCTAACGTTCCGCCATTGTTAATCGCGGCTAACAGCAAGGATAGAATGAATAGGCTTAACAGGTCATCCCACAGCGCGGCGGCGACAATGGTTTTACCCTCTTCGGTATCTAAGCGATTAAACTCCATCAGCATGCGAATCGTCACTGGCACTGCAGTAACAGCGAGTGCGGTTCCTAAGAACCAACTCTGAACCATCTTAAAGGGAGACTCTGGAAATAGCATCAGCCCGATCAGTGTACCTGAGATAATCGGGATTAACATTCCACCGATCGCTACAGCGGGCGCAGAACTCGAAGTTTTCTTAAAATCTAGCGGGCTCATGCGGACACCAGCCAATAGCATGAGGAAAAACATACCGAGATCGGCTAGTGCTTCGAAGGCTTCACCTTGAGTGACTTCCCATAGTAAGGGAAACGAATCTTGAAAATGGTGAAGAAATAACCCCAGTGCGATGCCCGATACTAATTCACCCACAATAGGCGGCAAATTCAAGCGTTTGGCTAGAACCGCAAATAGTCTGGTAACTACTAGTAATACAAGAACTAAATATAGAAAGCGCATCTGTATTTCGACCCTCCGCTTGACTAGTATGAGGATAGTTGTCGGTCTGTATAAAGTCTAATATCTGATCTAACTGTTCCCCTGGTTTTTCACTAGCAGATTGCTATTTTGGGGATCAGAATGTTAGCGGTAGTCTTGGGTTATTCCCGCCGACTATCTACCATAGGCACAGTGACATTCCGGTGACGCTTTGTATGCCAGTATTTTTTATGTAACTCGTCCACGATAAAGAGTATTGAGGCTGTGGCGAGTAAAATTAGCCAGTGATTTAGACTAATAGGAATCAGTTGCAGCGTATCACTTAATCCCGGCGTATACATGGCACCAATATGGATCCCCTGCGCCACCATAATACCGATGAGTAATATCGGATTACTAAACCAGGGGATCTGCAATATCGATCTGTGTTCAGAGCGACTATTAAGCGCGTGTACATTTTCAAATAGCACCATCAACATTAATGTGAGATTGCGGGCTTCAACTTCGCTCGATCCTGTTTTCAGTAATATGGCAAATAAGCCAAACGCGACTAATCCCATGGTTAGTGCACTCGAGCAGACCCTTTCGAGCATTAACCGATCAAAAATGGGCTCTTTAGGAGCGCGCGGCGCCTGAAGGATCTCTTTACCTTCGGCGGGTTCAAAGGCGAGTGCAACGTCTTGTACGCCATTGGTGACGATATTGAGCCATAGGATCTGTAGTGGGAAGAGCGGGATTGGCAATGCAAACAATACGCTGAGGATAAACAGAAAGATCTCTGCCGCTCCGGTACTGATCAGTAAGTAAATCACTTTACGGATATTGTTGTATGCAACGCGTCCTTCGATGATCCCTTTTACAATCGAACTAAATTTATCATCAGTAAGTACCAATTCAGCGCTTTCTCTGGCGACATCTGTCCCCCTAAGCCCCATAGCAATACCAACATGGGCGTGTTTTAAGGCCGGGGCATCATTGACCCCATCTCCAGTCATCGCAACAAACTCTCCTTGCCTGATCAGTGACTGGGTGATCTCCATCTTTTGTTTCGGTTTTACCCTCGCAAAGACTCTGTGGTTGGCGACGAGTCGGTCAAACGCATTGATGTCCTGTAGCCTCGCTTGTTCGAGTGTTTGACCTGTGATGGCACCATCGCTTTCATTGGCAATGTTTAGCTGTTGTGACAATGTGAGGGCGGTTGCCGGGTGATCGCCCGTAATCATCGCAACTTTAATTTTCGCTTTTTGGCAAACCGCGACAGCTTCGATCGCATCGGGCCTAAGCGGGTCGCTCATGGCCACTAAGCCAAGAAATTCGAGTTCACTGAAATGATCATCCACAGGGTTGCCAGAGCCATGAGCCAATGCCAAGACTCGATAACCTTGCTGGGCCATTAAGTGAGTTTGATTGAGAATTTTTTGGCACATTTCTTTACTGAGTAAGCACATGGGAAGGAGTTTCTCCACCGCCCCTTTTACGGAGATGATTGGGCCAAGCTCACTTTCGTTAATACTGGCACTAAAGCCTTTTTCTGATTCATAGGGGAACAAGTTAAGTTGTTGCTGTGAAGTGCGAGGCTTGAGTTTGCACTTGTGGCCTAATACGAGAAAGGCAAGGTCAACGCCATCACCATCGGCGTGAGTTTGGTTATTTTCAAATACTAAGTGCGCTTCATTAGCGAGGATACCCGTTGTGACTAACAGCTTGAGTGGACTATCCTTCGCCAAGCCACTCTGAGTAAAGTCGACAGGGGCATCACTTCTATAGCCACGACTATGATGATGAGAAGATCTATGATGACCTGCGGTATGAACAGGGCTAAGAGCATGACGATGTACTGTGCCAACTGGGCTTAATCCCTCTCCAGTAACATGGTAGATCTGCTCGTTTGCGAGCCAAATTTGGCCAATGGTCATCTCATTTACAGTTAATGTGCCTGTTTTATCTGAGGCGATATAAGTACAAGAACCAAGTGCTTCTACCGCAACCAGTTTACGTACTATCACATTCGCTTTGGCCATTCGCTTCATGCCGATTGCTAACGCAACGGTAATTGCCGCAGGAAGTCCCTCTGGGATCGCAGAGACTGCTAATGCGACTCCGAGTACGAATACTTCGGAAAGCGCCGCGCCTCGAAGTAATGTCAGGCCAAATATGAAAGCGATAATGATGAGTATCGCTATCGCGATACGGAGGGTGAACTGATCGATTCTTTGCATCAGTGGCGGTTTAGTACGACTTCCTTGATGGACTAAGTGAGCTATCTGCCCTATTTGCGTGTTGGTTCCGGTTGCAATGACCTCGCCTTCGGCTCGTCCATGGGTGACTAAGGTACCGGCAAAAGCCTGTTTGGTATTGCTAACGGAGATAGATTCCCCGGTAAGAGCAGACTCATCGACTTGAAATAGATTCGATTGTTTTAGGCTTATGTCTGCACCAATACGATCGCCGCTATTTAGCATGACCCAGTCACCAGATACTAAATCTTCACTATCGATGAGTATCGGGTGGCCATCGCGGAGCACTCGGCTCTGCTGCGGCACCATATGCGCTAATGAATCGGCAGCTTGCTGTGCCGAATACTCTTGAATGGTGCCAATAAGGGCATTGAGCAGTAAAACTAGCGCGATAAAAAAAGCATTGATAAGTTGCCCAAGGAGTAAGCAAACTATCACGGCCACCAGTAACACATAGATGAATGCACTACGAAATTGAATAAGAAACAGTGTTAAAAAACTGTTTCTTAGTGGTTTGGGTAAGCTATTTTTACCGTGCTGCCGCAATCGCTCCTGAGCCTGCTCGGTAGTTAACCCTTGAATTGCCACGTAGCCCCCCGCTGACCGCTTTGATTTGTCCCCTTGATCTATAGTCAATAATTATAGGGCAAGACATGTTTTAAGGTGTTTAATTGACCAACATCAAAGGTTAGCCATTGCTGGAAGATGGGGCACTTTCGCGGGAGGTTCGTCGCGATGAAGATGGCTATATGTTGTTGAAAGGTTAATAAGCCCAAACTCAAAATAAGCTTAAGTAATAAGCACGCGCAAACTCTAACTATGCCGAAAATATAGGTTTTATAGCTAGTTGGTATTTACGAAGCGCCCCCTTTTAGGGAGCGATATTTAGGGGGCTTTATCTGTGAGCGCTGGCGTTAAGGCGAAGGTTTCAATTAACGATTACAGAATTTTGGGTGTTTTTGTGCCCTGTATTTTGCCATCACCCTTTGGTATTTGCCTCTTATGCTCGCTAGAAGTGGTGAGCAAACCTTAGATTCGGAAACCTGACTAAAGACTTTAAATTTATTTGGCCCATGACGACGACTGATATTGAACTGTGGATATAAGCTCTGAAGGTGCACAGCATCGTTCTTCGGTGATAGCTCAGGGTTGAGCTTATATAACTCACCTCCCACGGGGCGAGTGTGAATAACCGCCGTAGCATCGATAACGGCAATACTCTTGAAGTCTTCATTATCAATGAGGTGAGGCCAAAGAGCATCAAGCCCCCACCCAGAAGGGCTTTGACCCAAACTCTCCTTTAGGGTTACCAAAGCATGAGCAGAGAATACTGGCACCATCACTTCAACAAAATTACAGTAGCGTAAAACACTGTGCGGTTGGCACAGTAAACTGGAATGCGAAAAGTAAGAATCCATGGTCAGTGCTGGTTGTGCCAACGCTAAGCCAAAACCATCAAAAAGACTGAACATCTTGTTGATGGTATTAGCGTCAGTCATGATGTCATCATCGGGTAACCAGACTGCATCATATTGCGATATAAGTGACCAGTTGGCTTCAACCAGCTTATTGATTATTGGCCACTTTCCGCCTTTTACCTGCTCATAATAAGTCGCTTCAGCTTGGTAATTATTAGGCTTATCGCCAAAGTAACTTAAGAATAAATCAAAGTTAGGGGCTGCATTTTCTAACCAATGCGGATGCAGTGAGTTATCGCCGACTCGGGCAATGACTAAGTATTTTTTCATATCAAATGACTCTAAAAATGTCTCTATTGTGCAGTGAAAGCTGGCATGGCTTGTTGGGTTGCTAGCGTATTTAGAAAGATCTGGCTGGCCGTCAATGCTTCATCAATCGTCACGTCCATATCTAAGTAACGATAGGTGCCTAATCGACCAACAAAGGTTATATTTTGCTGTTGTTTGGCAAGCTCAATATAGCGCTCAAGCAAGGAATTATCTTCACTCAAGCGTACTGGATAATAGGGGATGTCATCGGCAGTTGCTTCGCGACTGTACTCTTTAAAAATCACTGTGCTTGAGTGTGTCTCCCAAGGGGTAAAGTGCTTATGTTCACTGATCCGCGTATAGGCTTGGCTATTATCGCAATAATTAATGACAGCATTGCCTTGATAGTCACCTTCATGGGTTTCTTTATCAAAGTCTAAGGTTCGATAGGGGAGTCTACCGAGTTGATAATCAAAATACGCATCTAACGGCCCTGAGAAAAAAACATGATCGTACTCGGATTTCATTGCGGCGCAAAAGGCCGAATCGAGTTGTAGTGTAATGTTAGGGTGATCGAGTAACTTTTCGATTAACGGGGTGTAGCCCTCAATCGGCATTCCCTGAAATGGGTGGTTAAAATAATTATCATCGTAATTAAATCTAACTGGCAGGCGCTTTAAAATACTCGCTGGTAGCGTATCAGGCGAGCGCCCCCACTGCTTAATGGTGTAATGCTTGAAAAAAGCTTGGTACAGCGATTCTCCAATCATTTTTTGCGCTTGTTGCTCAAAATTCTGTGGTTCCATAATGCTGCCATCTGCTTGTTTAGCAATAAATTGCTCAGCTTCAGCGGGTGACATCTGTGCATTAAAAAACTGATTGATTGTATGCAGATTAATTGGCAATGAGTAAACCTGACCATTGCTCACCGCCTTCACTCTATTGGTAAATGGCATCATTTGCCCAAGTTGGGTGACATAGTCCCAAATGTGCGCTTTATCGGTGTGGAAAATATGTGGGCCAAAGTGATGTAGCATTACATCGCTCTCGCTATCTCGAGAAGAGTAGCAATTACCTGCAATATGTTTGCGAGGTTCAAATACTGTTATTTGGTGGCCAGCTTTGGCGAGCTCATTTGCAATAACAGCACCTGAAAACCCGGCTCCGGCGATTCCGATTTTAAGCATCATGTATTCAATATTAGCGGTCAATAAAAGCAGGAGTGAAGTTTACAATACTTGCGCCTGATATGAGCGAAATTAATCAGCTTGGATATAAAAAACGACACTGCATGTATCTGTTTATTCGCTGCTGTGGTTTTAATGTTTTATGTTTGTTGCTATTTTGTGTGCTCATTTGTTTTGAAAAATGGCTAAGATAAGTGAAATCGTGGAACCAAGGAGAGGCTTATTACGACCTCGATTGATAAAGACGAACTGTTGGCAGAGTTAATGCGCGATAAGGCTGAACTAACCAAAGAAAATGCCTCGTTACGCGACCAAAATAAAGTCTTACAGCAAAAGCTCAATGCTGCGTTAGATGGAACTGGCTTGTGTTTGTGGGAGCAGCATATTCCCAGCGGTAATTTAACCATGTTTAATATGGAGTGGGGGTCACTGCTCGGCTACACCATAGATGAACTGGCAGCCCATATCGATAGCTGGAAAGGTAATCTTCATCCAGAAGATCGTGATTGGGTGATCGCTAACTTTGATGATCATATCAAGGGGAGAACCGACTCCTACGATGTGACCCATAGAATGTTGCATAAAGATGGCTCGGTGACTTGGGTATCAGATCGTGGGCGGGTGATTGAATTTAGCTCGAGGGGGGAGCCATTACGGATCATGGGGACGCATGTTGATATAACGAAAGAGAAACGCTACGAGCAGGAGTTGGCTAAGCTTGCCCACCGTGATCCTTTAACCGAGCTGTTCAATCGACAAGCTATCATTGAGGCGTTTAACAGCTCGCGTCAATCTTCAATAAAGGGTGCCTTAATGTTTATCGATTTAGATGACTTTAAGGCTAACAACGACCGCTATGGACATAAGTTTGGCGATAACTTACTAATTAAAATCGCAGAAATGCTGCAACTGCAGGTGCAAGAGTCTCAAGTTATCGCAAGGCTTGGAGGTGATGAATTTGTTGTGCTGTTTGAGTTTAGTGATAAAGCATTACTTGCTTGTATAGCAGACAGGATCTTGAGTGCTTCTATGGGGTCTATCGAGGTCGAAAATAGGCATGTGACAATTGGGATGAGTATCGGGATCAGTTTATTTTCAGATCAATCTTTTAGCTATGCCTATGAGCAAGCCGATCGTGCAATGTATGAGGTAAAGCGCCAAGGAAAAAACGGCTACCGTTTTGCATTTCTTTAGGCTTAATGGCTGTCCATTTACTATGAAGCAGCTTTTTTGGGTTAATTTTATTCATCTTCGTCAGTACGATTTCTACAGGGAATAGATCACTTGTTCCATATCGATATTCTCCATCCATAAGCTGCTTGATAAAACATCAAGTTAGCTAAGACCACTTTAATAAATGGTTAGCCTCTTATTAACTGCCACCAAAATTAATTTTGTCATTATTTTGTCATTACTCTGTCATTTTTAGTTCTTCGATGTTTATTAGTCATTGCTGTTTCTTGTTTTTTTTGTGTTAGTTTTAAATTTATTTTTATACCCGTAAATATTAAATCACTTATTAATGATGTTCGGCCTTATATATTTTAATGGGTTTTTAATTGAACTCTAACACTATAGTTGTCGTGGTTTTTAAATTTCTGGTTTTTTCATCTTAACTTTGTGGTATTTACTGGCTTTTAAGACTACCGACTTGCTACTGTTCATTAGTGATTAACGTCACAAATTTTAACTTACTGATTTTTGTTTTAAGGTTTATGTTATTTTTGGCTCGTTTTTAGCTAGGGGAGAGTATTGATTGGTTTTTGTTTTGTTAGTTTTATTAATTTAGTGGTATATAGTAAAAGTTGACAATATATTGTCGGTAACTATTTATTAAGGCTTGTTGAATTAATGCGAGAGTTAAATAAGTGAAGCTTGTAAAGCGTTTCGGTAAAGACAAGATTAGGGCTGTGCGCTTACTTTCTAGTTGGAGGGCTGTATGTGTTCTAGGGAGTTTACTTTGTTTTCTTTCAACAACTAGCTCAGCTAAAGAACAAGAGCAAATTCTGTCATCTGAATTAGCTGCTGAGCTATCTCAAATAAGGCTGCAATTAGCTGACTGGGAGAGACTTAAGCCTGCGATTGAACGCCTAGTGGATAATGAAGAGGATTTAGGGCTATTGATCTCTGAGTTGAGTAAAATTTCAGAGTTGCAGCATAAGCCTGTAAAAGTGATAACGACGACAGAGTCGACTTTAAAACCACAACCTATTAATCGCGTAGAAAGTTTAGTCAATAATAATATGGTGACCGAATTTAAAAAAGAAGTGAAAGAGTTTGGTGTTCACCTTTCTTCTTATTCTAATGCACACAACTTAAGTTCTGGTTGGCTTAATTATCAAAAGCGTTTTAAACAATTGTTAGCAGGTGGTGCACCACTTCAGTTCGGTTTTATCCATAAGGGAAAAGAATTCTCAAGGTTGGTTTATGGACCATACTTGAGTAAAAGTGCGGCATCTAAAGTATGTCGACTATTAAAAAGTGAAGGGCAGTATTGTGCCGTAGTTAACTATGAAGGCAAGCGGATATAAATCATTTCTTGTAACTTTAATCTGTGTTGTTAAAAATAATTAAAGAAAATTTTAATTATGCCGATTAGCTATTTCGATTTGGTTTCGTTCTACTTTTATATTGGCTAGGTTTATTTGTCACTTCCGGTTTTTATTTGAACAAAGTGAGCCTTGGCGTCATTTATTAAATACAATAGTGTGTAAATGGAGTTTTAAATGAAAAATGTTTCTATGGTGGCAAAAGCCGTTGGCTTAGCATTAGTTGTTGCAGTTTCTTCACAAGTGATGGCCGCAGAAACCGAAAATGCAACGGCGTCAGTAACCGTTAAAAATGCTTTTGAAATGGCTGTAGCTAAACCATTGAATTTTGGTGAGATTACTGCTGTAGTCGATCTGACTGATACTAACGGCGTTAGTGCAAGTATTACCATGTCTCCAAATCCAACGGAGCAGGCTACAGTGGTTAACGGCGCTTTGAATGCGGCAACCATTAGGTCATTAGTTCCAGGTGAACCTGGTGAGGTGACTGTTGCAGGTGTTGCACCATATTCTGAGTTAAGCGTTACTTTGCCGACGACAACAACTAACGTTGTTGCACCTTCTGCACCTCCAGGCTCACCTAAGTTTGTGTTAAGTGCTCTCACTGCGTACATCACATCAGGTGATAATGACGGTACGCTATATGACACCGATAATAAGTTGACTGCAGACGGTCAAGGTAATGCGAGTTTCAATTTTGGTGGTACGTTAACAACGGATGTGTATGCAGCTGATACCAACGTAATTGACAGACAGTATCAAGATGGTGAGTTTACAGGCTCTTTCCCAATCACTGTTAGCTATTAAGCAAGAATAAACTTAGGTGGCGAAACATTTGTTAAGCCACCTTATATAAAGGTTAACTTTGAAACCTATTTTATTTTTTATCTTGGGAATGGTTATTTTTGATGTAAATGCAGACGTATATTTTGAGCAACCGCTATCATTTGGCACCATAGTGATCCGTGATAATAGTATTCAAAGTAGCGTGACAGTACCGACCTATGGGCACAGTACTTCGTCGGGGCAGTTGTTAATCATTAGCCCTGGTAAAGCTGCTGAAATGGTAATCACTGATTACCCTCCTTATGTCGAACTTTCAATTACTCCTATGTTACCTGTAACAACGACAGTTGCTTCGGGAGATACTGAGCAATTCACTTTAAGTGAAATCTATATTGAGCAGAACATTCGCACCGATAGTGCTGGCGTGGCTAGCGCCAAAATGGGGGGGAAGTTGTCGACGTCGGGTAATGGTAAGCATTATTTGAATACTTCTTATCGAGCCGTTTTTTATATAGATATTAGTTATTAAATCCATTAGCAAACCAAGAGTTTGTATCGTGGGCTTAACAGGGTTTTGGTATGCCACCAAAGCGAATTTGCGTTTTTACTGGTTTGAGTTTTTCTATGTTTAAGAGTTTATTTAAGGCTGCTCTTGTTGTGTCAGCGTGTATGTTGTCACTTATCAATTCTGCTCAAGCCAGCTTACTGGTCTCGCCGATCCGCGTGGCTTTTGAGGGGCGAGAACGGGCCCATGAAATTGTGCTAATAAATAGCAGTTCAGAGATCAAAACATATCGTCTGCAATGGCAAGAAAAATTAGCGGTTTCTAATGGTGGCTATAAAGAGTTAACGGCTGAACAAGCAAAAGATTATCCCTCAGCAAGCAAAATGCTGCGTTTTAGTCCTAGGCAAGTCACTTTAAAGCCTAATGAGCGCCAGATTGTGAGATTGGGCCTTAGACGTCCTAAAGGTCTTGCAGATGGAGAGTATCGCTCACACTTAAAGCTAGAAGCTCTGCCACCGAAACGAGCTAAAAAGCAAGATGGTGAAATGTCGATTAGTTTAGACGTATTACTGAGTTACAGTCTGCCTGTCATCGTAAGGCAGGGGCTGGTAAATCCTAACGTTGAGATTACGTCAAAGGGATTAAGTTTTGATCAGCGTAGCGGTAAAACGCAGTTGAGCGTTAATTTAACTCGAACGGGCCAATATTCTACAGCCGGAAACCTAGTTGCTTATTGGCAAGGTGAGCAGCAGTCTGAGCAAGTTGTTGCGCGCTTAAATAACGTCAACATATACCCTGAGGTCAATGAAACGTCTAAATCTATGGCTTGGATTGCTAAGGACTTTACACCTTCAAGCGGTCAGCTACGCATTGTTTATGAGGGGCAGCAAGAATTTAATGGCCAGGTTTTTGCGGAGCGAGAGTTTGCTGTAACGCCTGCAACGTTTTATATAAAGTAACGATTTTTTAGGCTGAGCCTTTGTGAATGCAGTCCAAAATCTGTGAATACTTTCTTATTGTTGCGACCTAAGGGCATGTGGTGCAGTATCGCCTAAGTAACTTACTACTCTTATATGTGCTCTATAGCTATGCAGGCTCCGCGAATGCGCAGCCTGCTTTTATTGCTGCGGTATCGAGTCAACAGATTGAGCCATCATCACTCCAGAATAAGTCAAGGGTTCATCTTTCCACTTTGAATAATGCCGATGTCGCGAGCACCTTAGCTAGACTGAAACAAAGCTATTCCTTATCGCAGCAACAGCTGCAATTTCAAGCATTAATTCTAGCGTCAAAAGCCAGCAACCATATTGTGCACAATGAGCCATTCGGTGAAACTTTAGGTATTCCTGATGGTGAAGAGTTACTGTTATCTCTCTATGTCGATAGTCATTATTTATCTGATGTCTTTGCTATAAAGAGTAAAAAAAATGCTCAGTTTAGTTTAATGGGCTTATTCGAGTTAATTGATTTTCCGATCGAGGTCGATATTGATAATAATATCGTTAAAGGCTGGTATTTAGATGAGACTCGTCAATTTTTAATGCAGTTACCCGAAGCGGGAGATGGCGTTGTTAGCGTGTCAGTTAACCAGCAAAATTTCCAATTATCATCTGCTGATTACAGTCTAATGGCTGATGATATTTATGTTGCTGGCGATGTGATTGAAGATTGGTTTGATATCACTTTTGAGTATAGCTTTTCTGATTTAAAAGTGGAGATTAGCAGTGGCTCACCACTACCAGTACAGCAACGATTGGCACGTAAAAACCGTCAACTAAATCAAGTGGTAAGCAGCAGTCGTGAAGCTGTATTGCCCTGGAAAGAATCAAATTATCAAGCGATTTCTTCACCGTTAGTGGATGTACAGGTTAACGCCGCTATCACTGAGCATAATAATTACCAAAGTTATTCAGTTATTGGCGGGCATGACTTTGCATTTCTAAGCAGCGAGCTTTATGCCAGCGGTAATAGTAATGATGCACTGACCGATCTGCGTTTAACTCTATCAAAAGAATCAGCAGCAGGTGACTTACTTGGTCCCTTAAAGGCGACGGAATTTAGAGTCGGTGATATTACTCCTGTTAACGTTGGAGTTGATGGCACGCTCGGACAAAGTCGCGGTGTTTCAATAACCAATGATAAAACGGGTGTATCAGCCAACAATAGAACCATAAATCTAAGCGGTGATATTCAACCAGGCTGGGATATTGAGCTTTATCAAAACGGGCTATTGATTGAACAAGCATTAAGTTTGCAAAATGGTCGCTATGCATTCAACGATATTGAATTGCTGTATGGTAATAACCAGTTTGAGATGATTGCTTATGGCCCCCAAGGTCAGGTCAAAACCGAAACTAAGCAGGTCTATGTTGATAGCAACAAACTCAAAGCTAGCGAAAGCAGTTATAGCGTATCTGTTGCTGAAATTGGTAAGAGTTTATCGGGGATCTCCAGTACCCCAACCGATGATGAAACGGGATGGGTGCTTAACTCGACATATGAATACGGTGTAACAGATTGGGCGTCATTTAATTTTGGCGTGCAAGAGCAATTTTCTGATCATGCTACTTCGATTGATACTTATGCCGTTGGCGGTAACTTTAATCTGTTTGAACGCTTTCTTTTTGATGCTGATTATCAAATTAAAGGTAATCAAGATAGTACATTTGCACTTTCTGGGAGAACTCAAATTGGTGATCAATCATTAAGTTTGCGTTATCGGGTATCTGAAGACACCTTAGTGGATTTAAGTCAGCAGCAACACACTGAATATAACTTTGACCACAGTGGCTTCATGTTTAAACACTCTCCATATCGTTTGAACTATCGTAATCATTGGCGACAAACTCAAACGAGTAAGGGCGCTAAGCACGAGGAGTTCGGTAACCTATTAGCGTTGAATACTCGCTGGGCGAACATCAATAACCAATTAACTTGGTATACAGGCCATTCCTCAAATGAGGTTGTATTAGATGACACGTTTACGGGGCAATTACAGCTGCAAAAGAGTTTTGGCTGGGCATTTAGTCGAGTGAAATTAGACTACCTTATTAAGCCGAAAGCAGAAATATCACGCTTTTCTACTGAGTTATCGATACCCATTAATACTCATCTGCAGTCTGAGCTAGAAGTCGATTACTACCCGGTTACGGATCTCCTAAGTAGTAGCGCTAGCTTAAGCTGGCAACACGATGCCTTTAGTCTCAATTCTACTGTTTCTTACGACAATACCGGTGATTGGTCGTTAGGCTTATATGGCCGTTTTAGCTTTGGCTATGAGCCAGATACTGAACAAGTCTTTATGTCCTCGCGCAGCTTATCTGGGGCTGGAGCGCTGATGGTACGAGTATTCGAAGATGACAACCTTAATGGTCGGTTTGACGCGGGTGAAGCGGTTATCGAAGGTGCGCGAGTAAAAGGGGTGCAGCAGTACCGCTATGGGACGAGTAATAAAGATGGTGTGGCAATCTTAACCTCTATGTCTAGCCAGAAAAAAACCGATATTGTGCTTGATCAAAAAAGCCTAGGCGATCCTTTCCTAATTCCCTCTATTCCAGGGGTGTCAATCACCCCAAGACGTGGGCATATACAGACCTTAGATTTTCCGGTAGTCAACGCAGCAGAAGTTGAAGGCACAGTTTATGTACGTGAAGCTGATGGTTCTGAATCTATTGCGCCTTATGCCACGGTAAACTTAGTGAATAGTGCTGGTGATATCGTGGCGACCACAGAAACCGAATTTGATGGTTATTACCTGTTTACCGATTTAATTCCTGGTGATTATCAGCTGTCTATTGATGCCAATTACCTTGAACGTAAGAAGTTACGTGGTGAGTCTAAAATGGCGATCACTCTGCAAAATAATGGTGATGTGATGAATGGCGCTGATTTTACTTTTGCAGAGATCATGATGACCAAAGGTTATGTAATGAATCTCGGTAAATTTAATTCCCTTGCCATGCTCAAAACATATTGGCAGTTAGTTAAACATAATTATGATGATGCCATGAGCCAGCAAGTGTTTTATATCGAAGATAAAGTCGCAAAGCGCTACGCGTTAAATGTGGCTTTTTTTGCACATAGGCAGCAGGCACAAAATGGCTGTAAACAGATTAGTCAGCAAGGTTTGAAATGCAATGTCGAGCCTTTTGAATTTGAGTTTGAATCCTAATCAGTCGATAAGAATAAATTAGAACGATATTTTGTCTGCAACAGTTTTTGGAAATGAATCTAAAATGAGAGTGTTAAATCGTCACGTGAGCCACTTACAAACGGCGTTATTGCTAGCAAGCATGAGCTTATTGGGCTGCGCAGCTAAGCCGGATGCAAACCTTGAACTGCAGCGTATTGAGGAACAAAAGCAGCTTAAAGATAAAATTGAACTGTTAGAGGTTGAGCTCGCTGAGTGGCATGAAATGAAGGCTGGCTTATCGCGACTCATTGTTATCGAAGGCGACTTAAAGTTACTTGTCGAACAGCTCACCATGCTTGCTGGCAGCACGCCGGCAACGGCAACACCAAAGTCAACAGCTTCAGCCTATTCCAAAGCGGCTGCGGATAAACACGTTGCCGCTGCTAATACAAAAGAGAGCAGCTCGCAAAGTACTGACATTAGAAATACTGAAGCGGCTAATCAATCAGCTGCACCAGTGAGTGAATTGAAAGCCGCTGAGTCGATTGAACCCACAGTCAAGGTGCCTAAACCTCTAGTGTTAAGAGGTTACGCATCAGCTTATCTTGGCGCGCCTGAACAACCTATTGAAAATAATGCAAAGGTTCTCCAGTATGAAAACAAGGCTCAAGTTTCCGCTAAAACCTCAGGGGGAAAAGGTGATTATGCTTTGCAGTTATCATCGGTGGATAAGTTTTCTCGCATAGAGCCAACTTGGTTTGAGTTGCAAAGCCGCTTTAGTGCGCAATTAGGGCATTACGTTCCAAAGTACGAGCGAGTGTTAGTTAAAGGAAAGACATATTACCGCATCAAAGTAGGCCTGTTTACGCAGCACCAACAGGCACTCTCGACTTGCAAAAGAATGCAGAAAAGCGGATTAGAATGCATTGTTGCCACAAGCAAAGGGATTAACCTTTATAGCAGCTAGCTAAATAGCTAAAGGGATAGTGAGTTGCTTTGGCTAATGAACATTATATTTTTATAAGCTCATTAGCCTTCTCTTTTAGGCGTGGTTTATTTAGTTAAGCAGTTCATGCTCTGGAGGCAATTGACGACTGATCCATAATACTAATTTGTGCTTCATATTAGGGCCATCTTCTTTATCTTTTGATAATGCTTGAATAAGATTATCTTGCACTAATAATCGATAAATACATTCCACTTTGTCTTTGGGAGAGATCCCTTGACCAAAATCAGCAAAGCCTCTTTTTTTGGCATAGCCAACACCAATTTCTAACGCAAGTTTGAGTAGCTGTGCATCGTGCTTACCTGACTTCATAGTAACGCTCTTTTTTCTATTGATGTTGTGCTAACGTTACCTGAAATAAAGCCGAAGGCAATAGTAAATTAGCTCAATAATTTAGCTTCTATCAGGTGGCAATATTTTGCACTGTCAAAAACCAGATTTCAGCGTTGATCTAGGTCATTAAATAGGCTGAATGCAAAGTGTTCTCCATTTAATTTGCTAAGCTAATACTAGGTAGTAGTAAGCGGAGTTTGCGATGGACAAAGTATTTATTATTTCCCAAAGAGAAGAGGCCCATGTCGACGCAATAGCGGCAGGGGTTGAGCTTGCCAGGGTACTCGGAAAACGTGCTGAGGTATTTGCATATAGTTTTGAATACTTTGGAGATGCCGAGTATTACAACCCTAAGTTTGTTGCCGTGGCGCAAAAGCATGTTATGAAACAGCGCATTGCGAAAATTGAGCAAGAGCTAGCGAGCATTGATGCTGCAGATACACCGACGCATAGTGTGTGGACTAAAGATCTGTATGAACATGCTTGCCATCACTCTAAGCGACATGGTTTTGATCTTATCGTTAAAGGTGTGCATCACGCTGATCATTATCTTCCAGTGGACTGGAACCTTATTCGTCATACCCGAATTCCATTAATGCTGTTAACGGATAATCCAGTACATAACAATAATACTGTGATGATGGCGTTAGATCTCGATAGTAATAAGACGTTAAAAAAACAATTAAATCATGCAGTCATTCGTCAGGCCGTCGCGTTAGCGGATGCGACAAACTGCGAGCTACACCTTGCATTTGTCATTCGGCTACCTCAGGTGATCCACGATATGGAGATAGTCGACACTCATGCGATGATAAGTAAAGCTCGGAAAAAGCATCAAGATTTGTTTGATGAGCTTAATATTGACCCTAAATCTATTCATATTACAGTGGGTGAGCCGGATCTCTGTGTCTACCAGTTGGCTTGTAAGCATAAGGTGCGTTACCTGGTGCTGGGAGCTGTACAACGTGAGGGTATTTATGCGTTTGTTGTTGGCAATATGGCGGAATCAATACTAAATCGTATTCGCAGTAATGTGTTGATAGTTCCTGCTCGGGAAGGGCTATTGCAGCCTCTAGAGTAATATCAGCTAAGAGAGCACATATAAAAAAACCACCTCAATTGAGGTGGTTTTTTTAATGCGTCAAGGTTGAAAACAGCTTAGCGTTTACTGAGCTGAAAATTCGTTTTCAACCAAGTGCTGCTTGTTTTCAGCTTGCGGTGTATGACATTGAGTACAGTTGTAGTACTCGTTGTTTAGTTTGCCGTCAGCCAACATATGCGATGGGTCCACTGCAGTCGCTTTCATACGCTTAGCTTTTGCAGGGCTGTGGCAGCTAATACAGCCGTTGCGCTTAAGCGTGATTGGATAGTCTGCCTTGTGTGGGATCATCGGTGGCTGATGTACAAAAGTACGCTCGATAGATTTACCACGCTTAGGATAAAGCGGTGCAGGATCGGCTGCACGAATATCGGTGATCTCAGACTTACCTAGTGAAATAACATTAACGGGTTCGGCTTGAGTGTTTGCTTGCTGACCAGAGCAAGCACTAAGCGCCATGACTAGCGCAGCTAAGGTGAGTACTTTTTTCATTGGTTGTTCTCCGCCTTTAGGGCAATTCGATTTTGATACTTTCGTTTCTGAAACTGGAAAACGCGTTGGGCGCAAACGTCGATACAACGGCCGCATTGAGTGCAATCACTGTCGGTTATCATAGGCTGCTTACCTTTCAGCGCAGGTTTTAATACCTGTCTTTCAGGGCAAACCACAAAACAATCCATACAGTTGTCGCAATCTTTTGCGTTTACGGCTGATACTTTTACTGGACTCACTTTGCCGATAAGGCCAAAAAGTGCGCCTGTTGGGCACAAGTGTCCGCACCATGCTCGCTCACTGATAAACAAGTCCAGTAAGAAGATGGCGGCCAAGATCCATAAACCACTGCCAGCGCCAAACAGTACGGCACGGTACAATACAGGAACGGGGTTAACCCACTCCCAAACTGTCATGCCTGTTAGTACCGGGAGTATGAGCACCAGCGCTAGCAGGTAGTAACGTAAGTTTCTCGGCATCTCTGAGGTGCGAGGCAAGTTCATTTTACGTCGTAACCCGCTAGCAAGATCTGTCACCATATTCACGGGGCAGACCCAACTGCAAAATACTCGGCCACCAAGCACTGCATACAGCAACGCAATAATAACGGCGCCGAGAATCAAGCTAAGCTCGGGTAGATGGCCTGTCATCAACACTTGCAAGGTCGCAAGTGGGTCGGACAATGGGACAACGCCGAAGAGTTCACTGGCAGAAAGGTTGCCTTTAAGCAGCCAAACGCCAGCCCACGTTGCGATGAAAGGGCTAATGGCAAACAATGCAAAGACACTGACTTGGCTTAGACGACGAAGAAATAGAAACTTGTGGGCGCGCCACCAGCCTAGCTCTTTAATTGCCGCCTTAGCAAAGCCATGTGTTGTCGGTTTCTGCTTTAGTGTCTGGCTCATAACTCAAGCCCCTTGTTTAACATCTCAAGCGTAGTCTCTTCGGTGTTGATATAGGTATCGTGTGCAGCCGCTTTTCCTAATGCAATATGAGTCGGTAACACTTTAATCGCAGCTTGTTCAAGCACGCAGGCATGTTCACATTTACCACAGCCAGTACAGCTATCGCTGTTGACCTTAGGCAGAAACATTGCGTGGTGACCACTGCGAGGGTTGTGTTGCATTTCAAGGGTGATAGCGTCATCGATTAACGGGCAAACCCGATAACAAACATCACAACGTAGCCCTTTAAAGTTTAGGCAGTTTTTCTCATCGATTAGTACGGCAATTCCCATCTTTGAGTCGTCAATATCCGTTAGGTTGTGGTCAAGCGAGCCCGATGGGCAGGCTTTAACACAAGGGATATCTTCACACATCTCACAGGGGATCTTGCGTGCAGTAAAGTAGGGCGTTCCCGTCGGTGCACCGTCAAACCAGCGAGCCAGTTTGAGGGTGTCGTATGGGCAGGCTTCTACGCATAAACCGCAGCGTACGCAGGCCGAGAGAAAATCGTCTTCACTTAATGCACCTGGCGGCCTTATCGCGAGTGGGTCCAACAGGCTAGATTGCTTAGCAACTGCCGTTAATCCCATTCCAAGTAAGCCCATCGCACAGGTAGCTTTTGCCGATGTGGCTAAAAACTGGCGGCGGTTAACGCCTTTGGCTGTGAACTTACTGTGATTGACCGTACTCATTAGCGTTAGTTTTCTCCGCTTTTGCTTAAGCGATTAAAGTTAAGTTTGTTAGTGAAAGCTTATGCTTTCATCACTTTTACTGGACACTTCTTGAAGTCTGTCTCTTTTGACAGAGGATCTGTCGCATCGAGTATTAACTTGTTAACCAGTTGGCGCGCATCGAAGAATGGCATAAACGCCACGCCTCTTGGCGGCTTGTTGCGGCCTTTAGTTTCAACACGGGTCTTCACTTCACCGCGAGGAGAAGCAACAATCACTTCATCGCCACGCTTTAGACCACGTGCTTTAGCGTCTTCTGGATGCATAAAAATTTGTGCATCTGGATAAGCGCGATAAAGCTCTGGAACGCGGGCCGTCATCGAGCCAGTGTGCCAATGCTCAAGTACACGACCGGTTGATAACCAGATATCGTATTCTTCATTTGGTTCTTCTGCTGCAGGCTCAAATGGTAGCGCGAAAATTACCGCTTTACCGTCAGGCTTACCGTAGAAGTTAAAGCCTTCTCCAGCCTTAACATAAGGATCGCTACCTTCTACGAAGCGGCGTAGGGTTTCTTTGCCATTCACTACAGGCCATCGTGCGCCGCGGTTTTCATGGTAAGTATCAAAGTCTGCTAAGTCGTGGGCATGACCACGGCCAAACTGAGCGTATTCTTCAAATAGACCCTTTTGTACGTAGAAACCAAATGCATCAGATTCGTCGTTCAATTCAGCTTTGCAATCAGAAGCTGGGAACTTGTCGACTACGCCGTTGGCGTAAAGCACGTCAAATAAGGTCTTGTCGGCCAGTTCTGGTTGCTTAGCAATCAGCTCAGCAGGCCATACTTCAGACACTTTAAAGCGCTTAGAAAACTCCATTAGCTGCCACAAGTCAGACTTCGCACCTTCTGGTGGTTTAACTTGCTGGTGCCACATGTGAGTACGACGTTCTGCGTTACCGTATGCGCCTTCTTTTTCTACCCACATTGCCGTTGGTAAAATTAAGTCAGCCGCCATTGCAGTAACGGTTGGGTATGGATCAGATACCACGATGAAGTTTTCTGGGTTACGGAAACCAGGATACATTTCATCGTTGATGTTTGGACCCGCTTGCATGTTATTGGTACACATAGTCCAGTAACAGTTCAGCTTGCCATCTTTAAGCATACGGCTCTGTAGTACGGCGTGGAAACCAGGTTTTGGCGGAATAGTGCCTTCTGGTAATTGCCATAACTTTTCAGCAATTGCACGGTGCTTAGGATTTGCTACAACCATATCTGCTGGTAGACGGTGCGCAAACGTACCCACTTCACGAGCAGTACCACAAGCCGACGGCTGACCCGTTAGCGAGAACGGGCTGTTACCCGGAGTTGAAATTTTACCGGTTAACAAGTGAATGTTGTAAAGCATGTTGTTGGCCCAAACACCACGAGTGTGCTGGTTAATACCCATGGTCCACAAGCTCATTACTTTCACGTTTGGATCCGCGTAAGCCTTAGCCATTAGCTCTAGCTTTTCAGGCTCTACACCACTCATTTCAGCCGCATATTCTAGCGTATAAGTGCTAACGAACTTAGCGTACTCATCAAAGCTAATAGGGGCAAACTTGCCATTACCTGGGTTCTTCGCTTTTTGCTCTAATGGATGCTCTGGACGCAGACCGTAACCAATATCTGTAGTGCCCAATGCAAATTTAGTGTGCTTGTTGACGAAGTCTTTGTTCACCGCATCGTTTTGGATGATGTAGTTAGCAATGTAGTTCAGGATAACTAAGTCAGACTGTGGACGGAACACCATCGCGTTGTCAGCTAAGTCAAAGCTACGGTTTTCGTAAGTTGACAGTACGTGTACGCGGCTAGTTGGACTGCTTAAGCGGCGATCAGATAGACGAGCCCATAAAATTGGGTGCATCTCAGCCATATTCGCGCCCCAAAGCACAAACTCATCGGCAGCTTCAAGGTCATCATAACAACCCATTGGCTCATCGATACCAAAAGTACGCATAAAGCCAACTACCGCAGATGCCATACAGTGACGCGCATTCGGGTCAATGTTGTTGGTTAAGAAACCCGCCTTGTGTAGTTTAGACGCAGCGTAGCCTTCCCAAACAGTCCACTGGCCAGAACCAAACATACCAATAGCGGTAGGCCCTTTGGTGTTAAGGGTGTGCTTCCACTTCTCAGCCATGATATCAAACGCGCTATCCCAGCTGATTGGAGTGAATTCGCCTTCTTTATCATATTGACCGTCAGTCATACGAAGAAGCGGTGTGGTTAGACGATCCTTACCGTACATGATTTTAGAAAGGAAGTAGCCTTTAATACAGTTAAGGCCTTTGTTCACAGGGCTTTCTGGGTCACCTTTAGTGGCGACAACTTTGCCATTATCTGTGCCCACGAGAACACTACAGCCTACGCCACAAAAACGGCAAGGTGCTTTGTCCCACTTGATGCTATCTTTTTGCTCTGCAGCTTCAACTATCTTAACTGGCAGAGTTACGCCTACGGCTGTTGCAGCGGCAACGGCGGCGTTGGCTTTTAGAAACTCGCGACGGCTAATGCTCATGGTGTTCCTCACTCTTTTCTTCTACTGGATCGACTTGATGATAAATTAAACTGCTATTAAGCACGCCTTCTAGGGCGTTTATTGCTTCAACGCTATCGAGGATGGTTCGTTGGGTCTCACCTTCAATAGTGACCACAAACTTACCTTCATCGGTAACGGCATGGATTTCGGTGCCTTCAAGAACAGATATCTTGTTCTTAATCTCTGTCACAGCATGTGGTGCGGCATGCACGACTAAGCTGGTTATATGAAATTCTTGGCTCATCTTTTTACCTTTATATAATTTGGATTACCCATCTAAGTGGATAATGCCGATGTTATCTACCAAGGTTTATAGCGAGTCTAGACCTCACAGAATTTGTGGGTATACCTCGCAAGGGGTATTGATGGTATTAGTCGACCAAGATCAACTTTTTGGCAGTGATCTAGTTCGCATTTCGAGCAATAAATACTAGAATCTTGTTTAGAATTTACTCACACGGAATGTTAGCTTGCGCTATATTAAAAAACCAATTTATTCAAAAGGTTACTTATTGGTAATGATTTTTATTTACGCTTGTTTGCTGGAATGTAAATGAGTTGAGAATATATCAGGGTTTAGGTAGATGCGTTATTAAATTATGTTAATACCCGGTAAGTTCCATATAGCCTAAGCCATTGTGACTACCGTTAATTTTGATCGGCCCTTCCCAATAAGGGATAGACAGCGGCATGCTCGAATCTGGATTGAGCGCTAGGGTTGTCAGTTGTAGATTTTCCGACGGAATATTGATTTGCCACTCTACGGGGTAGCGCCCTGATTGCGTCTGCTGCCAAGCCGTCGCTGTCATCGATATTTGCTCATTGGCGATGTTATTACCACTACCGTCAGGGTACATACGTCTACCGCTATAAAAGTGTTGTTTGTTACCACTATTATCCCTTAGCTGAAATAACATTAACGCCGAGCCATCATTAAGTCTTAGGGCAAACCAATCCCAGCCTTGCTGAGTCTTTGATAAAAACTGCGAGCTCCACTCCCTATCGAGCCAAGCTTGGCCTGAGACATTAACTTTCTGGCTATCGCGCTCGATAGTGCCACTGACCTGAATAAAAGGTTGGCTGTAGTAATAGCTAGCAACGGTACCTGCTGCATTTTTACGGCTATAGCCGTTATCGCCTTGCAGCTGAAAAGGTGACTGACTATCGAGTTTAAGCTGATAACTAAAGTCCGATGTAGCGACTGATAGTGTTGCAGGAAACAGTTGCCGGTTGTCACTGCGCCATTGCCAACCATCTTGCTGGATAATAAGCGGGGAGGGTTGAGTGCCAGCGAAGTGCTGATTACCGCGAGACCATTTTTCCTCGGCTAGGTGTTGCTGCTTGCTGGTGAGCGCAGTGTGTGACATATACAGCTGCTGAGTCTGCCAGGCAGAGTGGCTATCACTGCTCACGTTTGTATCTTCAGCTTTAGTGGGAGGGGCGAGTGCGATGCGAAATTGGGTCCACTGTAAGCCAATTTGTTCACCGGCTTCTGTTGTTAGATTGGCGGTTAAATACCACCACTCCTGCCTGAAGTCATCGTGGGCTTGGTGATCAGCCGGGAACCGCAGTTCTTTTCCGGGGATAACGGAAGCATAGCCTTGAACATTGCCATCTAATAGCTGCCCCATACCGGATGGTGGGCTTGGCTCTGAGTCGCAACCCGAGAGCAAAAATAGTAGGATTAGGCTGTAAAATGGCTTCATAGCGCCTCCTGCTGCAAGCTGCTAATGACAGGCTTTCTAGTCTGCCAAAACAGCGGCAATATCACGGCAATGGCACTGGCTATAATGGCGGTCCCCAGCACTCTAAAGTAGGCCTGCCAATCCCACACCATGGCTATGCTCCAGCCAAAGGCTTGTAAGGTGACCTTGTTAATCAGTAAATAGCCGAGTAACGCGCCAGTCGGTAGCGCAAGTAAGCAGGTAAATAACACGATAAGTAGCATCTGCCCACAGACTAAAGTACGTAACTGATTGCGGCTAACCCCCAGAGAGTAGAGTCTTGCTAAAGGCGCTTGCCTAGCTTGAGTTAACATTAAACAGGCACTGAAAAGACCCATAGCTGCGACCAACAAGGTCAAACGATTGAGTACTAAAGTGATAGAAAAAGTACGTTTGAAGATCTCTAGCACCCGCTGCTTTATCTTGGTTTGGTTATACATCTGCGTTGGCGAAAGTGACACTTGTGCTTGCAGTATCGATTCGAGAACGGCGATGTTGCCAGCGTAACTCGCGGCAATGCTGGTGGGCGCCTTAGGGAGTTTAAGTTGCTGCCAAGTATGCTGACTCACTATCACTTGGCCTAATGGGTTGCCGTAATCATAGAAGATAGCGCCAATGGACAGCGGTGCGAGCGAGACCTTTTCAAACTCAGGTAAATTTATTTTGTCACCAATATTCAGCTGATATTTAATCGCCATCGGCTCGCTGATCATCAGCGCCTTACCATCAAAGAAGTCTTGCCAATGCTCGCTCGACTGAGCCTTTATCTGGTTACTATTGCGCAGTGAGTGGGCGTCTCGGGTCATTAAACTTACCGGAGATTGCTGGTATTGACTTGAGTGTTGCCACTGACCATAAATAGCACTGACATCGGCCAAATTTGCCAACAAGGCTTGAGTCTCGGCCATTTTTTCGCTGGGAGGGCGAATATACAGATCGGCATAAAGCCTGTCGTCGAGCCAGTGCTTTAAGGTGATTTCGAAACTACCGACTAAGGTATTCATCGAAATATTAGCGGTTAACGCTAGTAGCATGGCCATCATAGCCAGTGACAGTGGTGCGATGAGCTCTTTGCTTTCAGCTACGGCATATTGCCAGAGACCGTTATGCGTAAAGCGCTCTACCACTGATAACCCCATTTGCAGCACTAACGGCAATAACAGCGGAATAGCGATAGTGACGACGCCGAGCAAACCAAGGCTGTGTTGAAAGTCATTGGTTAACGGGAACAGTAGTGCAGCGATGAATAACAGTAGTAGGGCAAGAGTAAATAATTTTTTATGTTGCTTCTTAGCATGGCTTTGCTGTTCATAGCGGCTGGCGCTACGTGCTAAAGGTTGCTTAGCTAAGGTGTTAAATAGCGGATAACAAGCAACAAGGGCCGCAAAGAACGTCAGTCCAATCGCTTGGTATAGCCAGTTCCATTGCCAAAGCCCAGGCATCAGTCTTGCGCCATAAAGCTGCTCAAGCGTCAGTGATATCATAGGTTGTAACCAGTGGCTCAGCTGCAGCCCAAGAATAAACCCAACTAGAGAACCGATTAACACCAAACTAAATAGCTCTATTAGCAAGGCTGATAATAATGCTTGTTGCGGCACACCTTGTTGCTGCAGTTGTACCAGCAGTTTTTGGCGTTTGAGCAGGCTATAACGTACGCCGTTATAGGCAATAAAGAGCCCGACTACAAACGCTAGCAAGCTCATGGCAGTGAGATTTAAGTGAAAGCTACGGGTTAGGCTAGTTAGCCCTTCACCGTCGTCTTGTACGGCAAAGTCAAAATACTCACGGGTCTGATAATTAAAGACTTGATTAACCTGCTCTCTAAGCGTGTCGGCCGGGCCAAATAAGGCGATATAGCTTAATTGACCAGGGCTATTGAGTAGCTGCTGGGCAAGAGAGATATCCATTAAAATGGCGCTGCCTAGACCTAGGCTGTCATCGAGAGAAATGATATTAAGCCTTGTGCCATTGAGCTGCATCGCTCCCTTTGGGGCGACTCTGTCGGCAAAGCTTTGGCTCATTAAAATATACGGCTTAGCTGATAATAATTTAGCTAAGGGGAGCTCGGCTGACAATAGCGAGCCACTTTGCTGTTTGGACTGGGTATTTGAGTGATGGCTGTTATCTGTTTGCTGGCTGCTTTGTATCGACAAGGCGGCGACTAAATCGCTGGCTTGTATATCCCAGCGCCGGCCTTGCTCATCGGTGACGGTATCCTTGATTACCGCTAAGGCTTGATCTAGGCCTGCTTGTCTTAAAGCAAAGTAAACCGACTCATCAATGGTTTTTTTCCCTGTGGTAGGGGTAAGCTGTAACTGGGCCCTTTGGCTTAATAGCTCTGTTGCTTCAGAATAACTGCGCACCGCATTTTCATTGGTGGCCCTAACGCCAATCAGTAGCGTTATTGCCAAGATGATCCCGAGTAAAATAGCGCCAGCTTGTAAGGGGGACTTTAGGTAATGGCGAGCAAAAACGCCAAGGCTTAAACGTATGGTTAGGCCAAAATCGGAACCCTTATTGGAGCCGCTACTCATGGATTAGCCCTTGCTCTAGATGCCAACGCCTTTTCATAAAGGCGGCGCATTCATTGCTGTGGGTCACCATTAAAATACTGGTTTGTGACTCCTCGGCGAGCTGGGTCAGTAGCGTCATCACTTGTTGGCCCGCTTTTTCGTCGAGGTTGCCTGTCGGTTCGTCGGCTAATAGCAGTTGCGGCTGGTGGGCGAGGGCGCGAGCAATAGCGACTCGCTGCTGTTGACCGCCAGATAGGGTTTCAACGTGCCTATTTTTTACGTCACCAAGCCCAAGCTGCTCAATTAAGTAATCGCACCATGGGTTCCATTTTTGCTGATTTAACCGTAATGAAAAGGCGATGTTATCGCGGACGTTAAGCGGGGTAAGTAGGTTAAATTGCTGAAACACCACGCCCAGATGTTGGCGCCGAAACTGGCTCCATTGTTTATCTTGCCAGTGAGTGGTGTCATTTGAGTTGAGAAACAACTGTCCTTGCTTAATAAACTCAAAACCACCGATGATATTTAAAAGGGTACTCTTACCGCAGCCGCTGGGGCCTGTTAGCGCAACGGTGTCGGCTACATTTAGGGTAAGGTTAATACCCGCTAATACCTGATGATATTTATCGCCATCATTAAAGCCTTTGGATACTTGGTTCAGGCTGACAATTTCTGTGCTCATCACTTCCCCTGTTGCAAGACTTACTTTCTGTAGCCTAAATCAATTTAACATGTTTTTTGATTTATTAATCAGCTTTGGGCTTAACTTACCAGCATTATGGCGTGTGGAGGAGACTGTAGCGCTTATCGAAAGTGGGGCGGGCAAATAGTTTGCCCCTGAGCTGGTGGAACACTTTAAACGGGTCATTGATGAAGCGATTAAAACTCATGATGGCCATAATGAAAGTGAATAAGCTCATCGAGTCGATTGAAGAAGCATAAAAAAGCGCTCAAGGCGTCTTTTTATGCTTCTTTATTACAGTTAAGACTGACTAATCTAGCTCTTCTAGCGAGTAAGGCAGTGCAATTAGCGTCAATACTGATGATTCATCAGCAGCAATTCTTAGTTGCGCATCAAGCTGAGTATCATTTGGCAATACCGCGGTGAGCAAAACTTGATCGCCGCGCTGAGTGCTTTCGATAATCGTACCGGCTCGGCGGAATCCGTCAGCATCTTCCAGTGCAATCTCAAGCTGGCTTTCACTGGTTAATGGCGCTGTTACCGTGCCGCTAACAATGTAAAGTGCGCGCTTGTTACCACCGCGATACTTCATTCGGGCAATGGTTTCTTGGCCCATGTAGCAGCCCTTGTTAAAGCTGATCCCATTGATGGCTTGAAGGTTACACATCTGTGGAACGAATTGACTTTGGTGGCTGGCACCTAAATTAGGGTAGCCGGCAGCGATTTCGAGTGCTTGCCATGCGCTAGCATCGAAAATTGGCTGCTCAATATGATTAAGTAATGACGACGCTTGGCTTTGCTCAATCGCCACGATATAGCGACCTGAGTCATGGATAATCATGCCGTTATCGATCTGAGTTAGCTCATTATTTAGCTCACCAAATTGCGCAGTTAACCAAGCCTGAGCTTGCTCTCCTGCCACGCCTAGCAATAACCATGCATCAGTGACGTCGCTTAGCTCAGCCTTACTAAATACTGCGTATTTTTGCAGTTGCGGTAGATCCAGTGCCAAGGTGTCTTTTGGCATCATCAAGAACAAGGTGTCATCTTTAGCAAAGGTTCTAAAGCTGGCCAGCATTTTACCTTTAGGATCGCAATGTGCGCCCCAGCGCCATTGGTCGCTTTCAAGTGAGCTGATATCACTCGTCACTTGGCCGTGAATAAAGCTGCGACCTTGCTCGCCAGTGACTGACATTAAACCTAAGTGTGTTAATTCAGAAAAAAGCAGTTCAGGCTGTTGTCCATTAAGAGGCCAAGTTGGCTGAGAAGTTGACAGCGTCATAAGAGGATCCAAGAATTAAACCAATAAGGACAATGATTGTACCGCTAAAATATTACTGCGCAAGCGCAGCGGTTCACACTATTATGCCCATTGCTTTAAGTCTCTGTTTATCCTGTGGGAATTCAAAGCGCAGAAGGGGGCGGGCTTGAAGTTGAACGTTATTCTCGGCTCTGGCATCCTGCTTCGCTCTACCTCCTAAATCCATTTAGTCGTATATCAATATCTTCCAACGTAGCATGCTGCGCTTTTAAATCCTTGATTGCTTCTGAATTGACGACATATTTAATGTAACGGGTATTACTAAGACAAAAAATAAAGGCCGTATAAACGGATTATACGGCCATATTCGGGGGCCCTTATCTAATGGATATGAGCGACTAGATTTTTGTACGTAACTTAATGCAGTAAGCGGGTTCGAATAGTGCCTTCAATCGCTTGCATTTCGATAAGTGCTTCGTCAGCCTTATCCGAGTCGACTTCCATGACGACGTAACCAATTTCAGCTGTCGTTTGTAGATACTGAGCGGCAATGTTAATGCCCTTTTCTGCAAACGCTTGGTTAATTTGGATCAAGATCCCCGGACGGTTACGGTGAATATGCAGTAAGCGCGACGTACCAGAGTGCTGGGCAAGCGATACTTCAGGGAAGTTCACCGCCGTCATGGTTGAACCATTATCTGAGTATTTAGCTAGCTTACCCGCAACTTCGATACCTATGTTTTCTTGTGCTTCAGCTGTGCTGCCGCCTACATGTGGCGTGAGCAATACATTGTCTAGGCCGCGAAGCGGGCTAACAAATTCATCGTCATTAGACTTAGGCTCAACGGGGAATACGTCGATGGCCGCGCCCGCAAGGTGCTCCTCTTTTAATGATGCCGCTAAGGCGTCGATATCAACCACTGTACCGCGTGAGGCGTTAATTAAGATGCTGCCTTTACGCATACAGGCCAGTTCTTCATGGCTGATCATCTCTTTGGTTTGTGGCGTCTCAGGTACGTGCAAACTCACCACATCGGCAATTGAAAGCAGTTGCTGCAATGAGTGCACCTGCTGCGCATTACCTAGCGGCAGCTTATCTTCAATATCAAAGAAGACTACGCGCATACCCAAGGTTTCAGCAAGAATACCAAGCTGAGTACCAATATGGCCGTAACCTATGACGCCTAAGGTCTTACCGCGGGCCTCAAAACTGCCTGAAGCACTCTTTAGCCAACCACCACGGTGAGCCAATGCATTCCGCTGCGGGATCCCGCGCAGTAGCATGATGATCTCACCCAATACCAGTTCAGCGACGCTACGCGTATTTGAGAACGGTGCGTTGAATACTGGAACCCCCATTTTTTCAGCCGCAGCAAGACTGACTTGGTTGGTGCCGATACAGAAACAACCAATACCGACAAGTTTGTCAGCTTGGGATAATACGTCTTCAGTCAATTGGGTACGGGAGCGAATACCAATGAAATGGGCATCTTTAACGGCAACGTGAAGTTCGTCTTCAGCAAGTGATGCTTTGTGGTATTCGATATTGGTGTAACCGGCACGTTCAAATACATCTACCGCAGATTGGTGGACGCCTTCCAACAGCAGGATCTTAATTTTATCCTTGTCCAGCGAATGTTTCGCCATGATTTATGTACCCTTTTAGTTTATATGTATTATGTATACTTAACGCCACCGCAGAGACGACTAAACTCTACGTTGTAGGAGTGGTTTGGGTATAGACTGTCAATGTACTAAGGACTGCAAAGCCTTCACAACTGATATTTACCTCGAAAGCGTAACAGAGGTAACAAAGTATCACTTTTTTTTGTGGCTGTGGAGGGCTAGATGGCTAAAGTGTTTATTCTTAATTTAGAACAATATGGTATATGAGGGAGATATTTTGAATAAAAGCGCCGTGTGGCTAGTGATATTCTTCGCGGTATTAATCTGGTCAGGGATTAATCCTAAAGATCAATTCACCTGGTTTTTAGAAGTGGCCCCGGCTCTCATTGCCTTGCCCATTTTAATTTATACGCGTAATAGCTTTGCCTTAACGAGTTTAGCCTATGGTTTGATCTTGATTCACTGCATCATTTTGATGGTCGGTGGGCATTATACTTATGCTGAAGTGCCGCTATTTGATTGGATTGCACAGTGGAGCGGTGGCGATCGTAATAACTACGACAAAGTCGGCCATTTTGCTCAAGGCTTTATTCCGACTATTTTGGCGCGAGAGGTGTTTATTCGCTTAAGCGTGGTCAAAGTCGGGGCATGGTGTAACTTTTTAGCTATCTGTTTTGCATTGGCATTTTCTGCTTTTTATGAGCTTATAGAGTGGTGGGTGGCTGAACTTACTGGTGAAGATGCCGAAGCGTTCTTAGGCACGCAAGGTTACGTGTGGGACACCCAGTCTGATATGGCGATGGCTCTGGTGGGAGCAATATCGGCTGTCGTCCTACTCCGTCGTTTGCATGATAAGCAATTGAGAGCGAAGCTCGGTAACGAGAAACTATGATAAGTTAACTGGCTATACCACTTTATCACAGCATAAGCAGGGGGGACCTTGTATACTGCTGCAGCTTATAACGAGTTGCATGATGTGTGGCTCGGGCGAATATTTGAAATCATGCTGTCGTCTTGCGCTAAAGCTTACAAGCTAATCCTGTGTCTGGCTTCAGAAGCAGCACTTTAGCTTGTTCTATGTAGCGAACAGGGAAAACTTTTCAGGGAGAAGAGTGATGAGTAAAATTGACGAAGTCGTCTTTCTGCATCAAATGGCGTCCCCTTGCCATTTAGCAATACTCGCAGAGTCAATAGGATTGAAGACGCGAGTAATATCAAACGTAGAGCAACTTGAGCCTAAGAGCAATTGCTTTTATTTGGTTGCTCAGCAAGGTGCCGCACTCGATATCAATGGTATTCCGTTGGTGGCGAGTCAATTGGTAAAGCATGTACCTGTGGCTATTTATCAAGTCGATCGTGATGGTTTATCGGCAGAAGCAGCCCTGTTACAAGGGATCCGTGGCTTATTGTTTATGAATGAGCGTATGGATCTACTCTTAACCGGTTTACGCAAAATGTTAGCCGATGAACTTTGGTTCGATAGACCCTTGATGAGCGCGATGCTGCGCCAATTAGTCAATAGAGTGGACACTTCTGAAACCATAACAATTGAAGCCTCCGAATCATTTGACGTATTAACGACACGCGAGAAAACGATTATTCAATTGGTATCGAGTGGCGCACGCAATAAAGAGATCGCCAGTAAGCTCAATATTAGTGAGCATACGGTAAAGGCACATATCTCCTCTATTTTTAGAAAAACACAAGCACGTAATCGTGTTGAGCTCTTACGCTGGGCTCAGTCGTTTCATAGCCAATTAAATCTATATGAATTAAGTCATTAATTTTAGATGTTGCTTATCTTTCATCAAAATTTAATCCCTGTTTAATTTACGCCGGCTTTAATAGAACCCCTGCTTTCATCTGAAAACAGGGCTTTGGCTACCAATAAGCAAAAAAGCAGTCATAATTTAAGTTGTAAACTTTCATTTCTGTAGTTTTTAGATCTCTATTTGTCCATTTTTAAATAAACCCCTACCAATTTAAGCTGACGCTCACGACGCCTTTTATGTTGTGCAACCTTGTCAGTGTTTGCGCTGCAGTTGATTTGTTGTGCTTATCTTGTGTTGTTAGTGTTAATGTTTATTTGCTTTTCTCTTGCTTCATCATAAATCGCTACTCAAGGTGATAAAAACTTCACTTATCCTCACCAAAACAGGGCAATTCCCTTGCAGCAAAATACTGCCTGTATACACTGCCGTCATATCAAGATTTAAATGGTAATAAATGTATGGAAGTTTTCATCAGTTTGTTCGGTATGCTGTGTCTTATGGGATTAGCGGTCGCGCTATCAGAGAACAGAAAAGCAATTAATCCTAGAACAGTGCTGGGCGCGTTAGCGTTTCAAGTCGCCTTTGGCGCATTTGTTATGTACGTTCCTATGGGACAAGCGGTGCTTGATGGTGCATCAAGTGGTGTGATGCATGTTATCGGCTACGCTAACGAAGGCTTAGGTTTCTTATTTGGTGACCTTGCTAAGTTTGGTGTTGGCTTTATCTTCGTGATTAACGTGCTATTTGTTGTGGTATTTATTAGCTCGTTAATTGCCGTACTTTATTACCTTGGCATCATGCAGTGGGTTATCGGTCTTATTGGTGGCGGTTTATCTAAGCTACTGGGCTCTAGCCGCGCAGAATCATTGTCAGCAACAGCCAATATCTTTGTTGGCCCAATCGAAGCGCCATCAATGGTACGACCTTTCGTTAAGCACATGACTCGTTCAGAGTTGTTTGCGGTCATGACGGGTGGTTTAGCTTCAGTAGCTGGCGGCACCATGATTGGTTATATCCAGATGGGTGTTGACGTTAAATACGTACTGACTGCCGCATTTATGACGGCGCCTGCTGGTCTACTGTTTGCCAAATTAATGTGGCCTGAGACTGAAACACCGCTAAACGACATCAAGAAAGTGATGGACGATATGACTGACAAGCCTGCTAACGTACTTGATGCAGCAGCTAATGGTGCGGCAATGGGTATGCAGCAAGTACTGTCGGTATCTGCACTGCTATTAGCGTTCGTTGCGCTTATCGCTATGGTCAATGGCATGCTAGGTGGCATCGGCGGTTGGTTTGGTATTGAAAGCCTAACGATGCAGGGGATCTTAGGTTACATACTTGCCCCACTAGCATGGGTGATGGGCGTGCCTTGGAGCGAAGCGACACAAGCGGCATCATTTATCGGCCAAAAGATGGTGATTAACGAGTTTGTGGCTTATATCGATTTCTTAAAAGTAGCTGATCAGCTATCTGAAAAGACGCAAATAATTATCAGTTTCGCACTATGTGGTTTTGCCAATATAGGCTCTCTAGCCATGGTGATTGGCGGCCTAGCTGCACTTTGTCCTGAACGTCGTCACGACTTAAGTGCATTGGGTATGAAGGCGCTAATTGCTGCGGCGTTAGCCAACCTAATGAGCGGTACTATCGCAGGTTTATTATATAGTTTGGCGGGTTAATTTTTACCGCAGCTTAGTCTAATTTTTATAAATGAGTGCGTGTTTACTAGCGCAAACAAGTACTCAATTTTTTTAAGGAAGTATCATGACTCCACATATTAATGCCGAAAACGGCGCATTCGCTAAAACTGTTTTAATGCCTGGCGACCCGCTAAGAGCTAAATATATTGCTGACAACTTTTTAGACAATGCAGTACTCGTGACTGACGTGCGTAATATGCTCGGCTACACTGGCGAATACAAAGGCAAGAAGATCTCGGTAATGGGTTCTGGCATGGGTATTCCATCTATCTCTATCTATGCTAAAGAGCTGATTACTGAGTACGGTGTTGAAAATATTATCCGTATCGGTTCTTGCGGCGCGGTAAGCAACAAAATTAAGCTAATGGACGTAGTCATGGCGATGGGCGCGAGCACAGACTCTGCCGTTAACAGGACTCGTTTTGCAGACACCGATTTTGCTATGATTGCCGATTTTAACTTGCTAAAGCGTGCTGCTGATTCAGCAGAAAAGCTAGGTGCCAACTACCATGTGGGTAACTTGTATTCTTCTGATCTGTTCTACAGCAGTGATGAGAACCGTTACGACTTGATGGAAAAATACGGCATTTTAGGTGTCGAAATGGAAGCGGCTGGCCTTTATGGCGTTGCGACTGAATTTGGTGCTAACGCATTGGCTATGATGACGGTAACCGACCACTTACGCCAAGGCCTGCATTTGACTGCAGAAGAGCGTCAGCAAACGCTGAATGATATGATCAAGCTCACGTTAGATGCAGTGGAAGATCTTCTTTAATAAAGAATTAAGCTTGGCAAGATAGGCTGCGCGACTATTTATAAGAAAGCTTATAACAGTTTACCCTCTGGCCCGCGTTTATGCGTACTAAGTTGGACGTTTCTAGCGTAATCGACAAAAAATATTAAGTATTCTCGCGGGCCAACTTAAACAGCCTAAACAAATCTTCTTTGTTTAGGCTGTTTTTATTTCAGGGCATTTCCCATTAATTCTCTTCTTAGTTAATCCTCTTCTTGGCTACTCATCATCGTTGGCTCACTTGTGTAGCCTGTTTAAAGATCCTGTCAGACAACGTAGACTGTGCTCAGTAATAAGTATAAACAACAGCTAATAACAACAGCTAATAACAAGAGTGGAAGTGAAAATATGTCGATTTGGTTTAAGCCTGTCAGTTTGGAAGTTTGCGCAAAAATGGATGCGGGTATGCACGGAAAAGGCACGCTAATGCAAACAATGGGGATCACTATTTCTGAAATCGGTGATGACTATATGAAGGCCACTATGCCGGCAACCCCAGCAGTACATAATCCACTTGGTATAGTTCATGGTGGGGCGAACGTGGCCCTAGCGGAAACGGTAGCCAGTTATGCAGCTAACTTCGCGGTCGACTTTGAAAACTATTATTGCGTTGGCCAAGAGATTAACGCCAATCACTTAAAAGCCTCGCGTAATGGCATTCTTACCGCCACCGCAAAAGCGGTCCACTTAGGCAAACGTAGCTCGGTGTGGGAAGTGCTAATCCATAACAGTGCCGGTGAGCTATGCTGCATCTCTCGCATGACTGCAGCTGTAGTGAAACGCTAAAGACTAAAGACTAAAGACTAAAGACTAAAGACTAAAGACTAAACGGACAGAGGCTTTAAACTACGGCTTAATCGTCGCTATAAAAGGTGTTGTTTCAACGCCGTGCCAGTGAGCGATGCTTTATTGCAAGATCACTCGCATGACTGCAGCTGTGGTTAAGCGCTAAAGACTAAAGACTAAACGGACAGAGGCTTTAAACTACGGCTTAGTCGTCGCTATAAAAGGTGTTGTTTCAACGCCGTGCCAGTGAGCGATGCTTTATTGCAAGATCACTCGCATGACTGCA
>NZ_JBRILQ010000046.1:0-37347 GCF_052977045.1 Shewanella sp. 125m-7 | reverse complement strand
TAGGTTCTAGGTTCTAGGTTCTAGGTTCTAGGTTCTAGGTTCTAGGTTCTAGGTTCTAGGTTCTAGGTTCTAGGTTCGGCAAAATAGAGCGAAAGCGAAACAAATACTAGGTTTTGCTTTTGCGAACGCCTTAGTACCTAACAGATCTGTAAGCCTGCGAACGTCCTAGTACCTTCTAAACATGAGTAATAAGATGAGCACGATTAACCAAAGCAGAAGAAGACTTTTTAGTCGTAAAAAAAGCAATGCTATTCGTCCTCCATGGGTGAAACAATCAATCGAATTTACCGATGAATGCACCCGCTGTGATAAGTGTATTTCTGCGTGTGAAACTCAAATTATTATCAAGGGTGATGGCGGCTTTCCTGAAATCAACTTTAAAATCGATGAGTGTACGTTTTGTAAAAAATGTGCTGATGCTTGCTTAGAGCCTATTTTTGAAGATACAGACACAGCACCTTGGAACATAGCCGCTGCGATTCAAGATACCTGTATGGCTTATCAGGGGATCTGGTGCCAAAGCTGTAAAGATGCCTGCGATGCTAGTGCCATCAGTTTTATCTTAGCGATAGGTAAAGCACCTTCACCCAAGATAGATTTAGAAGCCTGCACGGGCTGTGGTGCTTGTGTGGCTCCATGCCCATCAGCCGCGATCATAGTCAAAGCTAAGACAACTGACTAACTCACAGAGAAGACATAGAGAACTCACAAAACGTAATGAAGTCAAAAATAACTTGTGAAGCGATTAAGATAATTATCCCATAAACGAGCTTTGAGAGTGCATGAGCTAATAACTCATTCACTTAACGGCTGTAATTCTAATTTCCCCTCACTAATCTCTTGTATTTTTCACCTCCTCATAATTTTATATCCATCCCTAAGTTCCGCCATAAGAAATACTTCCACAAAAACACACCCAATGATCATAGCCAAAAATATGACATATTAGCGCCAAATTTAAGTGGTTTTTTTCACTTAAATTTCAAGGTAACATCTATGTAATTGAAACTGACAGCGACGTCATTATGTTTAGAAAAAAAAGAAGCGGTGGGTTAACATTTATTGCTCAAGGAACAAGGTTCACGGGTGAAACAGAATTTGCAGCAGAGGCACTTATCGCTGGTGAACTCTTTGGTAAAGTGAATTCCAGTGGCAGCATCACTATCGAGCAAGGCGGAGTCATCGACGGCAAGCTTCATTGTGCCGAACTTCGTGTATCGGGTACTTTCCGTGGTAAATTGACATGCGAAAAACTAAACATCACTAGCACCGGAGTGGTTGATGGTGAAGTGAACTGCCAATCAATGGAGATCTTTGAAGGTGGTCAGTTTATCGGTATGCGTGTACGAGACGATATCGCTTTTTTGCCATCAAACACTGAAGCGAAAAAAAGTATTAATACCCCTTCAAAAGAGCAACAAATTGAAGACGCTGAACTCAGCATTAGTTAACGCTAATTTGCACGTCAACGCCTAATTATTGATATATGAGAAAAATGGTTATACGAGTAAGGTGTTGGTGAAAGTTTAACGTTAAATAGAGCCATGCTAACAATTAGAATGGCTCTACACTTTTCTGTTTATACTCCCGCAATAAGACTAGAAATTCATTAGCGGGCCTATCTATCGTATCAGTAGAGATAAATAGGTGATAACCAAGGTGCGTATCTAAAATCCGACAACGATGGCCAAACATTGCCAGCACACCCTTATATCGATCATTGTCCTCAATAAAAGGGCTGAACTCTTCAACCATTTGGTTTTCTAATGTCGATAAATCTTCATCTTGAGCAGAAGCAGTCATCAGTAAAGGACGTTGCTCCGTTAACAATCCCGCCGCTAAACGCAATGAAATACACTCTAAAACAGGACTAACCTTCTTTAATTTGATCCCAATATAGGGAAGAGTCAATATTTCAAGCCCTTGTGATACACGGGGCTGGTCTAAGCGCTGAATATTATCCCAAGTAATATCAAACTGGCCGCGCCGATGAAAATAGCTTACCCCTTCAGACGTTAACTTGACTGTCACCTCAGGTTCAACCAGTTTAGAGCATCCCAACACTGCAGTAATAGCACCAAACGCAAAACACACAATACCAGGTGCAAATAGGTGGCTACCTGATAAAAATAGCGATAAACCTGCCACAATGCCTAATAAACCAAAAACGGTTAGGGTTATTCCATTACGCTTATTGACGGGCCTAATCAGTACAGCTTCATTTATCAACTTCTACATACTCTTATAATTAGGGTGTTAATCTCGGATTTTAGCAGGTTACAAAATAAGGCGCGAGGCCGTTTATAAACAAGGTTCTAGGTTCTAGGTTCTAGGGTCTAGGTTCTAGGTTCTAGGTTCTAGGTTCTAGGGTCTAGGTTCTAGGTTCTAGGGTCTAAGTTCTAGGTCCTAAGTCCTAAGTTCTAGGTTCTAGGTTCTAGGTTCTAGGTTCTAGGTTCTAAGTTCTAAGTTCTAAGTTCTAGGTTCTAGGTTCTAGGTTCTAGGTTCTAAGTTCTAAGTTCTGAGTTCTAGGTTCTAAGTTCTAAGTTCTAAGTTCTAAGTTCTAAGTTCTAAGTTCTAAGTTCTAGGTTCTAAGTTCTAAGTTCTAAGTTCTAAGTTCTAGGTTCTAAGTTCTAAGTTCTAGGACCTTCTCAAAGACTTGACGGCATAAATGCCGACCTACAATGGTTAAGGTGCTTTTCCATAAATGAGCCAGCGAACGTTCCGTATATCGTAAGGCCGCAGGCCATTCTGCTTTTCCGTCTTTGCTTTCCCTAGGACCTGCTTTTCCAAGCACCTAGGACCTTCTCAAAGACTTGACGGCATAAATGCCGACCTACTATGGTTAAGGTGCTTTTCCATAAATGAGCCCGCGAACGTTCCGTAAATCGTAAGGCCGCAGGCCATTCTGCTTTTCTGTCTTTGCTTTCCCTAGGACCTGCTTTTCCAAGCACCTAGAACCTTCACAAAGACTTGACGGCATAAATGCCGACCTACTATGGTTAAGGTGCTTTTCCGTAAATGAGCCAGCGAACGTTCCGTAAATCGTAAGGCCGCAGGCCATTCTGCTTTTCCGTCTTTGCTTTCCCTAGGACCTGCTTTTCCAAGCACCTAGGGCCTTCTCAAAGACTTGACGGCATAAATGCCGACCTACAATGGTTAAAGGTGCATTTCCATAAATGAGCCAGCGAACGGAACGTTCCGTAAATCGTAAGGCCGCAGGCCATTTCGCCTTTGCTTTATCCGTCTCAGCTTGTACCTAGCACCTGCTTTTCCTCGGTCCTAGTCCCCTCTTGCTCATGTTTAAGCTTGAACCAGATCAATCCCATATATTCATGGATTGCTCGCTGGGAATTTAGCAAGTTCTGTGCATCAAAACGCCACCAGTAAGTCTTTCTTTGAGCAAAATCGGTTGGTGCAGCGGTAACATTAAGCTTTGCATTAGTAAAAATGGCCATAGCTCTGGGCATATGGCTTGCCGACGTAACCAAACGAAATGGTGCCTCACCGACTTCCCATACCATGAACTGCGCTTCTTCAATCGTATCTTGCGCTAACGGAAATTTAATAATTGATTTAGGTGATACGCCGAGCTCCACTGCGGCATCAAACATTATATCGGCATGAGGGCGTGTTGATAGCCCTCCACTCCAGCCACTAACCACCAACTTACATTCTCGCCCTAAAGACAACTGACGCACCCCCTCAGTCAATCTTGCTAACGCTGTATTTGAGAGCTGTTGAACCGCAGTCAAATTTGGATTCTCATCATGCCCACTGCCCAATACCATCACTAAGCAACCACTATCATTAGTTTGATTATTGACTTGGTATTGCTCTTCCAATGGTGCTAATAACCAATTACTCCCCCAACTACTACTCAAAACAATGAGCAAGCCAGCCGCGATCATCAGCAAGGCTTTTGAAGACTGACGATTACGCATCACTAAATAAGCAAGTGCGATTAGCAACAACACCATAGGAATTGGCATAAACAGTTGAGAGATTATCTTTTTAAACCAAAACATAGAAACGATTGCCTAGTGAGGGGGAATGTCTAAGAAGTGTAGCATGCTATTCTATTCATTAATTTTATTCAGCAGCAATTCATGTTTAAGCATTCACTGCAGTTTCATTGACTATCAGAGACCATTCAGTAGGTATTTTTTATATTCAACCCAATAAAAAAGGTAACAGACATTCAGTCTATTACCTTTTAAAATTAATCTGCGACTAAAGTTACTATTTAATTAAGCCGAAATGTAGAGCCTCTAGAGTCCACATATCAAACCGTACATAGGGCTAGCTTATTGCTAAACCTCTGCACTAATCGCGCTTGTTAGCACGACTTACTCCATAGCCAAGCGGCGCCGCGCACACCCGATGAGCTGCCATACATATTTTGCACAACGGGGGTGCGACACTCACCACCGAGTACATATTTTGACAGTAAGTCTGGCAGCAATGGGTAGATAGCATCAATGTTTGATACCCCACCACCAAGCACTATAATATCCGGATCTAGCAAGTTGATAACATGAGCTAAAGAGCGGGCGAGTCTATCGATATAACGTGCAAATGCAGCTGCTGCAATCGCATCGCCCTCTTCCATACGTGCAACAATTTCAATACCAGTAGTGGCGCTGCCACCGAATAGCTGATAATCACGCACAAAGCCGGTACCTGAAATAAACGTCTCGATACAGTCTTTATTACCGCAAAAACAATTAGTGGAATGAAACTCTTCGACGCTCATCCACGGTAACGGGTTATGCCCCCACTCACCACCAATACCATTGCCACCACTATGAACGTTTCCGTTAATGGCAACTCCTGCACCGCACCCCGTACCGATAATGACTCCAAACACCACGCCTTTTCCAGCAGCGGCGCCATCGATGGCTTCAGAGACGGCAAAACAATTGGCATCATTTGCAACTCGAACCTCTCTGCCCAAACGCTTACCTAAATCAACATCTAGCGGGTGGCCGTTAATCCAAGTTGAATTCGCATTTTTGACTAACCCTGAAAATGGTGACACTACACCGGGGATCCCAACACCAACGCTGCCTTTTTCACCCAACAGCTCTTCAGCCTCAAACACTAGCGTCTCGATAGCATCTAGCGTTGCGTTATATTCTCTAGGTGTTGCTATGCGTTTACGAAAAAGCTCCTCGCCCTGTTCGCTAAGCGCGACCACTTCTATTTTTGTGCCACCAAGATCTACGCCGATCCGCAACATGCTTTCCCCTTTAAAAATGTTTGTCACTCATCAAAATCGTTATCGAGCTGATAGTTGGTCATCCCAATGCGGAGCATAAGCGATGAAGTATGGATTTAATATGTCCTCTTTTTGATTGTAATCTAGACGTGTATTGGTGTCATACCTAAGCACTTTACCACCCGCACTTTCTAGCACAGCTTGTGCCGCAGCCGTGTCCCACTCACTGGTTAAGCCTAAACGAGGGTAAATATCAGCCTCACCTTCTGCCAGTAAGCAAAATTTAAGTGAGCTGCCCACGCTTTTCATTTCGTGCTCACCAATTTCTTGCAAGTAAACTTGTAATCCGGGACTGACATGTGAGCGACTGCCAACAATTCTAGGTATGGATGATGCAGGCTTGCTAATATCAGTTAACGGCGCAATGTTCTGTGCATGCTGTAGCCAAGCTCCAGTGTCTAACGCGCCATAAAAACATTTATCCAGCACTGGGGCATATACCACTCCAGCAACGGCTCTATCTTTCTGGATAAAGGC
Organism: Shewanella sp. 125m-7; assembly: GCF_052977045.1. NCBI lineage: Bacteria > Pseudomonadati > Pseudomonadota > Gammaproteobacteria > Alteromonadales > Shewanellaceae > Shewanella > Shewanella sp. 125m-7. Next base: position 31,592 of record NZ_JBRILQ010000046.1, on the reverse strand, counting down.
AATATTAACCGTGAACTCACCGTTACGCTTGATAAACTCTTTGGTACCATCAAGTGGGTCTATCAGCCAGTAAGACTGCCAATGACGTCTTTCATCCCAACTGATCCCAACGGACTCTTCAGACAGAATCGGAATATCGGGCGTTAATTGTTTTAATCTTTGTACAATCACCTGATGACTAACCAGATCGGCAGCGGTTACCGGGCTGTCATCAGCTTTAGTCACCACACCTAGATCATCTTCGCCATAAATAGCCATAATGGCATCGCCAGCTTCGATAGCTATCTCAACGAGTGACTGCATCCACTCCTGTTTAAATGTCTGGCTCAATGTTTATTATCTCTATAATTGGATTAATGCATTATCAGTATTGAGCGTTAATTATGCCAGCATTATGCCATTGAAATTAATAACCAAAAAATCATTCTATGTCTAAAATAGACTAAGGCGAAAGGTAATAGGTTCTAGGACGTTCCGTACACTGTAAAGCCACAGGCCGTTCGGCTTGTACCGCTTAGCTTTACGTAGGTTGGGCTTTAGTCAATCAAAATATAAAACACCAATAAAAAGCTGACGGCATAAATGCCGACCTACATAAAAACAAGGTCCTAGGTTTGAGGAGCTAGGAAACTTAAACTAACAGCTACAAAACGAAAAGAGTAGAGGCTATGCCACTTCACTATAAATGTCGCTTTGGCTTGTATAGGATCTAGCAGGAGCAAAGCGACGCTCTAGCGCCTTAGAAGCGCAGCGACAATCTTTACTCTTAACCGTAAGCGAAGCGTTCTGTAAGTGAGCCTGCGAATGCTCCGTATACAGTAATCGGCTTTAACCATCTTTGCTTTTACTATCTTTGTTCTTACCTAGCGTCTGCTTTTCCTAGAACCTAGAAGCGAGCTTGCGAACGCCCTTCTTTGCTTTATATGTCACACTTTGTGTCGAATTATCGATTCATCTATCATTATGCTTTCTGCTTACAGTGAATTCCTCTAAAATGCGCGGCATTGACAAAAGGGATCCCAATGAAACTCAAATTATTATCTGGATTATTACTGCTGGCTTGTAGCTCAACGCAAGCTGCCTGGTGGGTAGAACCAACTGATTTACCACTAAGAGCTGATATTCAGCTGTTATCTGATACAGGCGTTATTGTTCAGCCTATTACCACTTACCCACTAATGTGGGATGGCATTAAGCAAGATATGGATAAGGCAGATCAAAATGCTCTATCTAATCTACAACGCGATGCTTTCGATAGAGTGAACCGCGCTTATCAGCATGACCATCGCGGCATGAGCAGCAAGATAGAGCTTGCTGGCGGCTCGGACACCACGCGCTTTATTGGTTTTGGCCAAGACTATCGCGATAAAGCCGAAGCAGCCGTCTCCGCCGAAGTGACTAAAGACTGGTTTAGTGGCCGTCTAGAAGCCAGCTACCACCTAGACCCTATTGATGGTAACAGCACTCGTTTAGATAATAGCTTTGCCGCAGTAATGTTAGGAAACTGGATTGTAAGCGCTGGCGCTCAGCAAAAATATTGGGGTCCAGGTTGGGATAGTGGCCTAATTCAAACCACCAACGCTAGACCTATGCCAGGAATGACACTAAGCCGTAATAATAGCCAAGCCTTCGAAACACCATGGCTTAACTGGGTAGGCCCATGGACCTTTACCACCTCATTTAGCCAGATGGAAAGCGATCGCTACGTGCCAGATACCAAGCACTGGGGCGCACGCGGTACGTTAAGACCAATCTCTAAGTTAGAAGTTGGTTTCTCATGGACTATGCAATGGGGCGGCGAAGGTTATGGCAATAGCTTAGGCGATTGGTGGGACGGCCTATTTAACGGCGGCATGACTGAGGGTGAGATTGAAAACGGCCAAGAGAACATGTTGGCTGGCTACGATTTCCGCTGGTCTGATACCGCGTTTGGTATCCCGTATGGCATCTACTACGAGCGTATACACGAAGACTACCATAACGGCAAAAACAAGCTAATCAACTCGGCTAATATGGGCGGAGTCGACTTCTTTTTAGCAGACCTTAATACTCGAGTCTTTGTTGAGTACTCTGACACCCAAGTCGCTTGTGGTATTGACCCTGATGCATACAACTGCCTGTATGAGCATGGATTTTATAAAAATGGCTACCGTTATTATGGCCGCAGCCTAGGTAGTACTTATGACAATGACGCAACAACCTTAGTGGTTGGCGGCATTACTCAGCTTGGCGGCGGACAAAACATCAGCAATAAGTTCCGTTGGTTAAGACTTAACACAGATGGAACCGATGGCAATGCTGGTATTGGCGGCAATCCGGTATCACCTGGTGAGTACGAGCGTGTATATCAATTTGATACCAGCTACCATAGACCGTTCTACCAAGGCACCTTAAAGGTTGGCGGCACGCTGGGATACAGTAAATATGTCACATCCGGTGGCGATGACTGGGATACCACTATTTACGCCGGTTGGGAAAGAAACTTTTAGTTTTTAGAAAGGTTCTATTCTAGATTCTAGGCTCTAGGTCGTTCGTCAGCTCACTGCTAGGACGGCCTTTGGCCTATAAAAACAAGGCCCTAGGTTCTAGAACGCTTCGCTCCGAGGACGGACTGCGTCCTACTAGGAAAATCAAAAGCGATACACAAAGTTAGTTACAGTCTCCCTTAAACCTTCTAGCCCGTTCATACTGTTGCTTTTCCGTCTCAGCCGTTACCGTCTTTGCTCTTACCTAGAACCTGCTTTTCCTAGGACCTAGAACCTTGTTAGCTTTGCAATGAGTGAGCTTGCGAACGTTCCGTTTACCGTAAGGCCATTCTGCTTTCTCGTCTTAGCTTGTACCGTCTTAGTCTTAGCCTTTACCTAGAACCTGCTTTTCCTAGGACCTAGAACCTTGTTAGCTTTTAACCTTTTGATACTTAATCATGGCGTTGAGTTGCTCTTGCCATGTAGCCCTAAGCAGACTCCCGGGGTTAATACCTAATTGATAACAGACTTTCTCGGCGCTCAATACGCTTTGTCGTGGTCTGTTTGCCAGAGGCTTTTGATGTAAAGCTTGCCAAGATAAGGTGCTAATAGGCTCAATTCGACATTTAGCGTTATTAAGCGTTTGCTCTGTCGTTAATATTGTCAGTCTTTGGATCTCAGTCGCAAACTCAAACCAAGAACAACTCGCTGAGCCCGCATAGTGATACAGATTACACACTGGCGTTTTTGCATGAGCGTTCAACTCATTCAGCTTAAGCTTCATGCTCGACGTTTGTTTTTGTTTAATCAACAGGAAAATCATTACCGCTAAGGCTTCACACCAGGTTGGGCTGCCAAATTGATCGTCTATGACCGACAGCATCTCTTTGACCTTAAATAACCCCTGCATGGTTTGGACAAAGTTTTGTCCAAAGTCACTATAAAGCCAAGAAGTACGAATAATTGTTGCCTTAGAACCTAGAATCTCACTTACCCAGCGTTCACCTTCACGTTTACTCTTGCCATAAACAGATAATGGCGCTGTCGAGTCTTGCTCAGTGTACGGGCGTTTTAACTCACCATTAAAGACAAAGTCTGTTGAGATATGTACTAACCTGATATTCCGACGATGGCACTCGCTAGCAAGAAACTTAGGACCATTGGCATTAATCGCCATCGCCTTATCGAGATCAATTTCAGCCCTATCAACACTATTATAGGCAGCACAATTTATCACCACATCAGGCATGCAAGCATCAAAGGCGGTGCAAATTGACAAGGGGTCACAAATATCAAGCTGTTGATGAGAAAGGCCAATCAGTTGATCTTTAGTGTCGATGCAATCGACAACTTCAGGCAATGCGGCCAGCAACATCTTCTGAGCTGCGGTGCGCTTAGCAGTATTGATTCGAGTTAGCTCTGCTATCGACAATAATGCCTGCGCCAATTGGCCACCAGCACCTGTGATTAAAATTCGCATCGTGTTTGAAGCTCTCTTCTAGCTTGAGCTTTCGAGTAACACTGAATATTCATCTAGCGAGCCATGACCACGTGATGATAGAAAAGCCAATAAAGCCTCAGGGCTGCGGTTTAATAGTCTATCAAGCGGAAACTCAGCTTGTTCGATGATCTGTTCAGCTTGAGAAAAATCACCTAGGCTATAGGCAATATGAGAGTCTGATCCCATCACTAACAATCCACCCGCATCTTTAACCGCCTTGGCGATTGCAAGACAATTATGCTCGCTACCTTTTCTCGACGTTAAAAAGGATGAGTTATTGATTTCAAGCGCCACGTTACTCTCAGCAGCGGCTTTTGCCACCGCTTCAATGTCTATCGGATAGGCTGGGTTACCAGGGTGGGTAATAATGTCAACATGCCCACTTTGAATACAATTAATAAGCGTCAGGGTATGTGTTTGTTTATCTGAAGGGGCAAAAACGGGTTCATGAAAGCCGGCCAAAACAATATCAAGCTCTTGTAAATAATCACCAAAAAAGTCTATCTCACCCACTACATTTTTAATATTGGCTTCGATACCTCGCAAAATACCAACACCATCGACAATTCTTGGCAATACCCGCAGATTCACAAAATGCCAAAAATGCGGCGCATCGGCCATATCAGGCCCGTGATCCGTAGTGGCAAATAGTTTTATGCCCTTGTGTTTCGCCATCGCAATATATTCTTGCAAGGTACTGTATGCATGGGTTGATGCAACTGTGTGGGTATGAGTATCAACAAGGTATTTCATGAGAGTCTCTTTAAAAACAAAGTGTTTAAACAAAAAAGAGTAGACGGTTAGTCTACTCTCTTCGAGAAAATAGCTCTATCAATAACTATCAATAGGCTTAGGCTCAGCTTAACCTTTTAAGGAAATCTATCTTTATGCTAATGGCTCAAGCTGTTTTCCAGTTCGTCCCAAGTTTGACGTTTACGATAAATCGTCGAGGCACTGATATCTAATAACGCAGCCGCCTTAGGAACATTGCCCTTACATAAGGCAATTGCATTTTCTATTGTCTGTTTCTCTGTTAACCATAGTGGCACGATATCGTCACTTTTAGCCTCTACAGCCTCAGTTGAAACATGTTCTTTGGCCGAGAAGTCTGCGCAATCGCTCACGTCTAAAAAAGCATTGCTAGCAGAATTTGGTATCGTTTCCGAAGCGTATTGAGATGGTATGCTCGGTTTTAACGCTTCCGCTGGCTTAACCTCTACCGCTGTCGTCATTTGAATCGGTAGCATATCAAGCTCAACGATCTCACTGTCATTTAATACCACAATCTGCCTGATAACATTTTGTAGTTGCCTAACATTACCCGGCCATAGGTACGAGGTTAAACATTGCTTAGCATCACTGCTAATCCCTTTAAATCGTTTACCTTCCTCCTTGTTATATTCTTTAAGCAAATTAGAAGCGAGTAATAAGATGTCTTTACCGCGCATTCTAAGTGGTGGCAATTCGATTGGGATCACATGTAAACGATAAAACAGATCTTCTCTAAAACGCCCCGCTTTAACTTCATCCCAAGGGATTCGATTGGTTGCACTCACAAAGCGCACATCCACTTTTTCCTCTTTCGTTCCTCCTACGCGTTGAAATACACCCGTTTGAATAAAGCGCAGTAGCTTGCTTTGCAATTCAAGATCCATTTCGCAGATCTCATCGAGGAACAAGGTGCCATTATGTGCACGCGTCGCGGCGCCATCTCTATTAGCAATGGCCCCAGTAAACGCACCTTTGGTGTGTCCAAAAATCTCACTTTCAATCAAATCTTTAGGAATTGAGGCACAATTTAATGCAACAAAAGGCCCTTCTCGACGCTTACCCGCATTATGTATAGCATGCGCGCAGACTTCTTTACCCGTGCCGCTTTCACCAATAATAAATGCTGACGCTTTACTATTTGCGACGCAATCTATGGTTTTATAAACCGTCTGCATAGCCAATGATTCACCGATAAACCCCATATAATGTGGTTTAGGTAAGCTGCTTTCGTATTTTGCCACTAAGTTAACCAGTTGACGCTGTTTCAAGGCATTTCGAACCGTGATAGATAAGCGCTTGGCGTCGAAAGGTTTAATGAGGAAATCAAATGCCCCCGAGCGCATCGCGTCGACAGCGATATCAATTGTGCCGTGGGCGGTGATCATAATAACCGTGATATCTGGATACTCTTGCTGAACCGTGTCCAAAATATCCATCCCTGACATATCAGGTAACTGAATATCCAGCACCAATAAATCGGGTTGCCATTGCTTTAATTCATTCAGAGCGTCTTGCCCATGATTAACATGAGTAACCCTTGCCCCTTCAGTGCGCAGATATTCGGTATAAAGCGCCCCTAGCGACATACTGTCTTCAACTAGCAATGTGGTAAATGAGCTCGTTATATCCATATAAAGTTAGCCTACCTAATTGAGATTACAATCGTATTTGATGATAAATCACTCTGTAATGTGTAGCGTCACTACACCTATCTCGGTTAATTATTAAGTTAAGTCTAGCAGCAAATACTCTTTAAGATATTGATTCAAATCGATGCTTAAATAAATCGAGTGTTTGTTCACCAACTTCGATAACCTCAGCTAATAAGGTCGCGACGTGGTCCGCGTCACCTGCTTTAGCATTTAACTCTAGTTGCTCTGCCACTTTCGATAAGGCTAATGCACCAAAGCTCCCTGAACAACTTTTAAGTGTGTGAGCTTGAATGTCAATTTCAGCTATTTCTAAAGCGCCCCCCCTGTCATGTTCAGCAGCTAATCGTTTGAGGATATTAAGCCTATCTTGCACTTCGGTGATAAAGACCATAAACATTCTTCGCATCGCCCCCTCACCTAGCATGCTATTGAGTTCGTTAAGTGTTGCCTCATTAATGATGATAATCTGTTCCTCATTATTCTTATTACTCATATGTTGAGCTTGTTGTGCATTTTCCTCTACGTCTGTTAACTCTTGCGTGGATAATACGGGTTCACGTTTATTGGGACCATTGTGCAATACTTGAGTACATTCCGCGCCGACTGCAGATTTAACTATAACCTGCTGACTTGCGGAAACAATCCATTGATTAACAGTCCGAACTAAATTATCTCGATTCACAGGCTTAGGGACGAAGTCTTTCATGCCAGCCTTCATACAGAGTTCCACATCTTCTTTTTGCACGTTTGCCGTCATCGCTATCACAACTTGATGAGGAGCTTGCTGCAATATCTTTTCTGTTGCCTCTATACCGTCCATCTCAGGCATTCTCATATCCATCAAGATAAGACCATACTCTTTACTGCTCGCCATTTTTACCGCTTCAATTCCATTATTTGCCAGTTCAACACTAAAGCCAGCCTTACGTAATAATGCACTGGCAACAATTTGATTTGCGGGGCTATCTTCGGCAAGTAAAATCGGTAAAGAGTGCAGGCCATTAGCTGAAATAGCAGCTTTATCTGAGCTTGCCTTAGCTTGACAATCATGTTCACCACTTAACATCCCCAGCATAATATCGCGGCTCAGCGGTTTATTAACCACCAGCTCTAATCCAAGCTCTTTCAGTACATTGGCTCCCGCAGGCACAACCACTGTCATTAAAGCCGCAATCACACCTTGCCCCCGTAAATAATCATTTTTTAAACGATTGACCTGCTTAACACTCAAATCAAATAAACAGTGTTCATCAATCATAATCACATTAAATTGGCCCTGGACCAGTAAAGAGCTAAATACGCTATCAATACTGTCGGTACAAACGATCGTCACTCCATATTGGCTATACTGCCGTTGTACTAAATCACAATAAACCTTATTTGAGTGTATCAAAAGCACCCGAGAGTGCTGCGGAGCACGATAGACTTCAGGCTTAGCGTTTTGATCGGGGTGAAGCAACACATTAAAGCTAAAACAGCTGCCTTTTCCTGGCTGACTGGTTACATCAATTTGTCCGCCCATCTGAGTAATCAGCTTTGCACAAATCGCTAAACCTAGACCAGTACCGCTATAGTTGGTGTTGTGCGAATCATGTATCTGACTAAACTCTTCGAATAGCGAAGTTTGCAGGTTCTCGGCAATGCCAATTCCCTGATCCACGACTTTACAACACAGGCGTACCTCATCAATACTGATTTCAGACAGCCACATCTCAATCGCAACACAACCACCAAAAGAGAACTTAATCGCATTATCTATCAAGTTATGCAGCACTTGCCTTAACCTTTGCCCATCGCCAAGCAAGGTGTCAGGCACATTTTTGTTTATAACACTCGCTAAAGCGATCCCCTTATCTTGAGCTTTTGCAGATAAGACTTGTAGTATTTGCGACGTCAGCTTTGACGGAGAGAATACGGTCTCTTCCAGTACCATTTGCCCCGCTTCTATCTTAGAGAAATCCAAGATATCGTCGATAGTACTTAATAGTGCATTACCCGCCTCTTTAGCGGTATTGGCATAAATACGTTGTTCTTTATTCAAGCTTGAGTCCAATATTAAATCTACGCTCCCTAATACAGCATTGAGAGGGCTACGGATCTCATGGCTCATAGTGGCTACAAATCGAGACTTTGCTTCACTGCCCTGTTCCGCCTGCTCTTTAGCAAATTTAAGCTGCATCTCATACTCAATTCGGCGTGAAATATCTCGAATAAAGGCAGTGAATAATAATTCTGGTCCGAGTTGCACTGGAATTAGCGTTAGCTCAATCGGCACCATTTCACCGTCAGCTCGCATCGCTTTCATCTGTGTTGAATGCTTAAAGGCTTTGCCTTGCCCCGTTGTAATATATTCCTCAAGAATCTGATGAAAGCGCAGTTGCTCTTCACCACGAAAAATGGTTTCTTCTATTGAATGGTCTATCAACTGACAAGCGTGTAATTTAAATAATAAGCATGCAGCATCGTTCACTTCTTGGATTTCACCTGAAATATCAAAGGTGATCAGTGCATCTTTGCTGCCCTCTAACGTTGCCAATAGAATCGATTTAGTTCTTTGCTCGGCGACCTGTGCCCGTTTCACCTCACTCACATCTTTTACAAGGCCTAAAAATAGCACTTCGTCATCAATACACATTTTTTCGATGGATAACTCTATTGAAAAAAGGCCGCCATATTTTTTTTGTGCAACTAATTCTCTACCTTTGCCGATGATCTTGGCTTCACCACTGTCTAAGTAGTGTCGAATATATTCGTCATGCATCAATCGATCTTTAGCCGGCATAAGCAATGATACATTTTCTCCTATAAGCTCTAACGAACTATAGCCAAACAGGCGACTCACAGCGGGATTGACCTCCTCAATAATCCCGTGACGATTGACAATAAAAAAGCCATCTACAGCGGTTTGTAAAATTGCGCTCAAGCGGATATTACTGCTCTCTAAGGCGTGGTTTTTTTCTGCCACTTTCTCAACCATTTGGTTAAATGCAAGCATGGTTTTGCCAATTTCATCATCACTGCGAATAGGGATCTGCACATTGGATTCACCTTGTAAGATGCGCTCTGACGCTGTTTTTAGCTGCGCTAAGTTACGCGTCAAGTAATGACCTAATAACCAGGAGAAGAGTGCAACCAAAAACATTTCAACGCCTGCAATAGTTAAAAAACGTGTTCTTGCATCCAAAATAAAGCTATCTAATTGCGCCGTTTCAAAGCCTAATTCTACTTTTCCATAAGTGAACCCTGACTCTTCGATAGCGCTTTCAATATCTAGAATACCGTCATCAACATTAACGATCCCCCTGTCTACTGATTTAACTGAAGCGGTATTGAAGCTACCGGCACTAACCAATAAACGACGTTGATCGTAAATATTGACATAAAGCACTTGAGAGGTGGTTAATAGCTCATTAGCAAGCACATTAAGAGTCGACAGATCACTGCTGATCACGGCATCTTTTGCTGCTGCAGCAAACAACGAAGCGGTAGAGCTAGCCCGTTTTTCTATTTCGGCTTGATTTGAGCTTTTTAAGTAATCAATACTGGTATAAACCAGCAGCATTAATAACAAGCCTTCGATTATTGCGATCCCTAGAATCGTCTTTACTCGAAATGACACTAGCGGCTCTCCTTTAAGGGGTCATTGAGCTCATTTAGCGTTAATGCGCGAACATCATCCCAATCTCGACTGTCTGCAGCTTCCATCGCTTTAAACCCTAATCCATTGAGCAAAGTACGTCCCTCACTCGTTGTTGATAGCGCTAATAACTCATTTAAGAGTGCAGTTCGCTGTGCTTGCGACACTCTCGGGTGGGTCGCGATAGCGTGAGGCGTGTAACCTGGGGTCCTCCATAACACCTTTAGCTGCTGTGTGACATCACTATCCATATTGCTAAACGTACGCCCTACACCGCCGCCAGCATCAACCAAGCCTTGAGCAACCGCAAGATAGACAGAGTCATGGGAGCCGACATATTTAGTGTTATGCACAATATGTTGTTGTTTTAAAATCGCGCGAGGAATAACACTTGCGGCAAACGCAGCAGGAGCCGGGAATGCGAGAGATTTACCATTCAGATCACCAAGCTCTGATATCGCAGAGTCTTTACGTACTACTATAAGCCCTTTTATATGCTTATCCGTCTCTTTGGCTAATGCAACATAGCCTGGAGAGTCATGGAAAACGGTGAAGTGATAAGGGTTCATATAAGCTATGTCATACTCGCCCTGAGCTAAACGCCTTTCAAAGGTTGGAATATCTGGCGCCGTTGCAAATTGCAAATCAAGCTTCGCATTTTGCGACAACTCGGCTAATACAGGAGCCCAGCCTTTAGCCAAAGTACTCGCAGCCTGTTGTGGTACAACGCCAAACGTCAACACCTTAGGCTCTACACCCACAGCCGCTGCGGCTGAGCTATAGCAAGACATAAGCACAAACCAATATAAAACAGTCACTTTAGTAAACGATTTATATATAGACATAGAACCAGATCCCCCGGTTTTCAATTAACGCCATTGATTAACCTCAGCAAACCCTATGCCAACCCCTAAATGACATATCGATTTCTTAATGTTCCCATGGCAATTCATACAAATAAGCCCTTAACTACGCATCTAGATTCTCGAACAAAAAAACAATACAAACCAAACGATTAACAAGCCAGCCAGTAATAAACCAATCATTCATAAATAATGCCAATTTGAGTGTTTGCTTTTTCATATAAATTAGCACTCCTCACGGTTTAGCGATTCTATCTACTGCCTATAACCTATAACCCATAATGAAAAGGGTTTGTTGTTATCTGGCACAGAGCTTGCTTTGATATAACACACCCATGCCCCCGAGCCATAAGGACGACAATGACGATGCCTTTACCTTCACAGCTTAACAGGCAATATAAAATCATCCTTGTGGAGGACAGCGATAGTGAGCGCTGTTTACTGCTGAATTTACTCGACTCTATGGGGTTTATGGCTCAGGGGTTCTCAAATGCCGCAGACGCGCTCGCAGTGCTTCAGCAGGAACATGTCGATATCGTCATCACCGACTGGATGATGCCCAACCTCAGCGGCATTGAACTATGTCATAAAATTAAAGCCATGCCTTGCTCGCCCTACACCATATTACTGACTGGCAATAATCAAAACTCACACATTATCGAAGGAATAGAGTCTGGCGCCGATGACTTTATCGCAAAGCCTTTTCACTCCGGAGTATTAAAAGTCAGGATCCTTGCTGGACTACGGATTATTGACATGCAACAGGCATTAGCACGTCACAATGAAGCGTTAAACCTGATGCTAGTAAAAGAGCAGGCCTATTTGAGTAAACTCAAGCAAGATCTCTCTATTGCCGCTCAACTGCAACGCGCCTTACTGCCAAAAGATGCTGATTTAACAGCTGGCTGGCGAGTGACTACCGCATTTAAACCTGCTCAAGATCTCGCTGGAGATGTATTTCAATGTTTTAACATTGACCAACAGCATATCGGTTTCTATTTACTGGATGTAAGCGGACATGGCACGGCGGCATCTATGCTGAGTTTTACACTCGCGCATCAGCTATCGAGTAGCCAGGAAATTTGGAGGTCTCTTGATTTATGTAAAATAGCGAACATGGTCAACCAGGAGTTTGACGACCCTGAACAATGCGGGCGTTTCGCCACTATGCTCATCGGGATTATAACCCCAAAAAACGGCAGTATCGAACTCATCAATGCCGGGCATCCCAGCCCTATTCTTGTTAGTCCAGAAGGTGCTAAGTTTATTGCGGACTCTGATATTGGAGCGCAGCTCCCCATAGGTATCAGCAAACAATATCACTATCAAAGTCAGCATTTTACCTTGGAAAAAGACAGCCAACTCTTGCTCTACTCTGATGGTATTTACGAGTGTCGCCACAGTAAATTCGGCGATTTCGGCTTAGCTAAACTACTAAAAAACGTGTGTGATGCAAGAGCATTATCGGCAGAGAAACTATTACATTATCTCAGTTACAGCTCAGAGCTTTGGCAAGAGAAACAAGCACAAGACGACATATCACTAATGCTCATCTCATCCACAAATAGTGCAGTTCATTGTGGCTCTGAGATGTGAGGAAATATTATGAATAGCTTACAGTTCACCCTTAACCGAAATATCATGAGCAAGCACTCTATCAGTAAAGAGATAGAGCAGTTTATGTTGCAAAATCAAGTATCCGATACGAAGCGCTTCAAAGTGATCACTTGCATTCTTGAGGCCATATCAAACGTATTTATCCATGCGAAACCAAAGCTTGGCTCCATGATAATCGTTTTGCATTGTGACGAGCACAAGATAACCGTCGACCTACTCGATGACTCTCCGTTGCAAATCTTAGAAGCGCCAAAGAGCTGCCCACCAGCCGAGTCCCCCTCTGGTCGAGGACTGTGGATAATTAACAACTGGATGGACAGTGTACGAATGCAAAAAACAGTCGCAGGAACCCACTTACAACTGATGGTGGCTATTTGAAACAAGCTAAGAAGGTACTAGATCCTAGGGCGTTCGCAAGCTCACTGCGAGGTCGCTTCGCTGCTAGGAAAAGCAAAACAACGTTGCCTTTGACCTTTCAGCTCTTTCCAGCGCTTACTTATTCGTCTTAGCTTGTCCGGATTTTACACGAAGAAAAGCAACATCAAGTAAAAGCCATTTTTAGCTTTAGCTCTTCTGCGTGCCCTCCGTGAAAGCGCAGCGCTCCGTGGTGAGAATGCTCTTAACTCTTGTAATCAAAAACAGGCCGTTCGCTTTACCGTCCCACATCAGAGACTATGCCACTTCACTATAAATGTCGCTTTGGCTTGTATAGAGTCTAGCAGGAGCAAAGCGACGCTCTCGCAGTGACATAGTCACTTCCTCGAAGCGCAGCACTCTTCTCAGCCTTTAACCGTCAGCGCAGCGTTCCGTAAGTGAACTTGCGAACGTTCCGTATACCGTAATCCATTTTTCCGTCCCAGCTTGCACCATCTTAGCCCTTACCTAGAACCTGCTTTTCCTAGAACCTAGAACCTGCTTTTCCTAGAACCTAGAACCTTCTATGCTTTAACCGTCAGCGCAGCATTCCGTAAGTGAGCCCGCGAACGTTCCGTAATCCGTAAGGCCGCAGGCCGTTCCGCTTTTCCGTCCCAGCTTGCACCATCTTAGCCCTTACCTAGAACCTGCTTTCCTAGAACCTAGGACCTTCTATGCTTTAACCGTCAGCGCAGCGTTCCGTAAGTGAGCTTGCGAACGTTCCGTATACCGTAATCCGCTTTCCAGTCTCAGCTTGCACCATCTTAGCCCTTACCTAGAACCTGCTTTTCCTAGAACCTAGGACCTTCTATGCTTTAACCGTCAGCGCAGCGTTCCGTAAGTGAGCTTGCGAGCGTTCCGTTATCCGTAAGGCCGCAGGCCGCTCCGCTTTTCCGTCTTCGCTGTTCCCTTGGAGCTTTTTCAACCTTTCCCATTTTGCATCGCAAATAAAGAACAAGGCCCACAAATCAATCTAACCCGTGCTCAATATAAAGGTAACCCCTTTAAATACAGCAAGATAAAAACTGGCACTAGGATTGCTCTGTTAATAAATACAGAGTAACAAATTCAACACTTCTTCAGATAACCCACTCAAAATGCCAAGTGCATTTTTAAGGATGCCAATATGATCTTCTGCAAATTACCTCAGAATAATGCATGTAAAATCACACTGCCAGTTGAAGTGATAATGACGCAAACCGCGACACTCAGAGCCGCAATACTGCAACAAATTGATGCTGGGATGACGCAACTCATTATCGACCTTCACCAAGTTGAGTACATTGATTCAAGTGGCCTATCAGTACTTATATCAGCGTTAAAACGAGTAGAACAAGAAGAGGGTGAAATTGTATTGCTTTCTCCAACAGACGGAGTGCGCTCACTTATTGAACTTACCCGCTTACATCAGATTTTTTCTATTTATGAAGATGAGACAGCAGCCATTGAATACATTTGCAATGAGCTTACCGAGCAAACATAACACATTAGAGGCCGCCGCTATGACCCCCAATCACAGCAAACGAAATAAGATTAATATCCACAAATTCGGCTCACTTAGTCGCTTAGGCTTGCTATGTTTGCTGCTCTGTGGCTGTGTCACTCCACATCATCCCAAACAAGCCGATATGTGTGCAGGTAACAGCGATGACAATATGATGCAATGTCATTTCTATGATAACGACACGCCTTATTTGCGCAGTAAAAAAGGAGCAAAAGCTGTCGACTTCAGCCCATATAAGCCTAATGACGCAATGGGAAACACCGGGTTAATGTATTCTGGTTCCTCACAACAAGCATTGCATTTACCACAAAATATTCGCTTATCTGTAGGCGACAAACTCAAGGTCAATGTGTTTAATGGCGAAGAGTTTAGTGGCAATGTTGAGATCAATAATGACGGCTATATATACTTGCCTTATTTAGCCCCTATTCATGCAAAAGGGCTTGATATTCAAGAGCTATCAAACAAAATAAAACAGTATCTAGTCGACGAAGAGTTTATGCTCAAAAGCAGCGTTCGCTTGAGCATTACACCGCTAAAATGGGCTCCTGTAGAAGTCACAGTATCTGGCGGAGTATTTGAACCTGGGCAGCATCTAATCAATAAAAAATCTGACCTAGAAATCATCGATGATGATGGCGACCACAGTGGCGACCAAGCAGACCAACGCACTATTGCAGCGGCGCTAAGAGCATCTGGCGGCATTCGTCCTGACGCTAATATATCGGCTATCACAGTGATAAGAGAGCAGCACAGTTTCACTTTAAACCTTTCGGGCGTGATCCACGGCTTTCCAGTGCCAAAAATAACCTTAATGTCAGGGGATCATATTCATGTGCCGCAACACGACTTCTTTGATGATGCCCTCGCTCGGCCATCACAAATTACGGCGCCAGGTATTCGAGTCTTTATATCGAACCTGACTCAGCCAGCTTCCAGTAATGCACAATCAGGGGTAGATACCGAAGCAACTCGGTTTCCTTACGGCACTCGCCTTTTAAATGGTGCTATTGCAGCTAACTGCGTCGGTGGCGCGCAGTCGACCAATGCCAGTAGACATTTACTGCTGATAACAAAAAATCCACTCACCGCTCAAGTCGATGTGGTTGAACGCGCTATGGATGACTTAATTAGAAGCTCTTGGGAAACTGGCATGAACCCGATTTTAATGCCAGGTGATGGGATCGCTTGTTATGACTCTCGCATCACCAATATCAGAGAGATAGCACGCACGATTACCGAAGTCCTCGTTCCAGCAACCCTGCTTGAGTTACTGTAATAGTAAAAGAATAAGGAGGTTATGATGACAAAACAGCATTCTTATAGACCTCTTTTATGGCTAAAACGTAGTCTTGTAGATGGAAGTCAACTGTCGCCAAAAGAGAGAAAACAAGCCTACCTAAAAGTGACCTCACTGCTATTACTAATGGTCTGGTTTTTAGTACTACTATTTACGTTTTTAAGCCCAAGCCGCTACATCAGCCAATGGACGCTTATTCTGCCAGGTGCAGGAGCGGGCGCCTTGGTCAGCCTTGACAGTGTTGGCCAAGCTAATAGTTCCACTGCCTCGCCTTATGCAAGTAGTGCCATTGACCCAAGGGTCAATTACAAATCAATAGCCACAAGTAAAACCCTGATTAATGCCGCGGCTAAAACACTTCATCTTAAAAGCGGTGAATTTGGAATGCCTAAATTAAAGATGCCAAACCAAACCGGGATAATGCAGTTTAGTATTAAAGCCACAACAGCGAAGCAAGCGCAGCAGAAAGGCTGGGCCCATTATCACAGCTTACAAGCACTACTGGCAGAATTGCGTCGAGATGAAATTGAACAACGTGAAGATGCCATTCGAGTTGGCATGGCCACCTTCGCAAATAAAGTTAATCTAACTCAAAATAAGTTACTTGAGTTTCAGTCGGAACATGGCCTTGTGTCACTCGACCAATTTAAAGAACTCGCCTTGACCATGGAAAGGCTTAGACATAACAAAGTTAACTTACTCTCGGAGTTTCAAGGTGTAAAAGCTAGCCAAAGAATGCTTGAGATCCACTTAGGCTTGACGCCAAAACAAGCAGCAGGCTTGCTTACCTTAAAAAATGACCAACTGTTCCAACAGCTACTTATAAGCTACACCAACATCACAGCAACACTGGCCGAGTATCGGAGTCGGTTTGGCAAGCGTCATCCAAAAGTGGTCACTTTACAAGACGAGCAAAAAACAGTGCTTAGCGCATTAAGCAGACGATGCAATGTTTTACTTGGTTATAACGATAAACGCCTGATGCTAATGCTATCAGCAGACGATTTAGACGGCCGCGCGCAACTCATGCAAGAGCTATTGTCTCTCAATACCAAAGCTGAAGGGCTTAAGCACCAGATTGAGACCCTGTCCGAGCAGATCCATGCGTGGAACCATAGGTTCAACGACAGCAATGACGATGCCGCCAAACTTGAAGGATTACAGCGAGAGCATCAGGTCGCTACCGCTGTATTTACCTCGGCACTGGCAAAAATGGATATAGGCAAAGCCGACATATACGCCGCCTACCCGTTACTGCAGCTGATGGCCTCACCCACATTAGCAGAAAAGCCCGATAACTTACGAACGCTGCTAACCATAGTTGGCGGTATTACCGCTTCAATTTCACTGATTATAGGGATGGGAATGCTATGGATCCGCAAACCTATACTCCAGAAAATTCTGATGAAGTAATTATCTGGCGCGCCATCACTGGCACGTATCTGTTCTGGCTTTTAGGTGCCATGTATCTAGTTGCTCCAGTCATTGCTTGGATATTATTGCTTCGCATGGTTAAACGGGTTTTGTTAGATAAAAAGAGCTACATCGTCAGCAAAACACAAGCTTGCTGGCTAGTCGCAATGGCTATTATGTTGCTCGCACTCGTGATAGGTCACCTGACACACGAATTGGGTATAGCAAAACTCATTAAATCCAGTATTGGCTGGGCAAAAGGCTGGGCACTTTTAGCTATATTTCCTTTAATCGGCAGCCTAAAAATACGACCCGAACTAATTTATCGAGCTTGCTGTATCGTCTGCAAGCACACACTCATCCTGCTGCCGATATTCATACTGGCATGGGTAATAAAAGTCCCTAGCACGCTGTACACCTCGCCCTTAAGTATTATTGGCGGGCCCGGTCCTGAATTCTTTAATGTCAGCTTATATGAAATTGATCCAGCAAGTGGTTTACCAAGGTGGCGGCTCTTCACCCCCTGGGCCCCCGCCTTAGGCATGCTCGGTAATCTATTTTTTACTTTCGCCATGCAAGAAAAATCAAAGCGATTCAAACTTTATGGATTTGCCGGCAGCTTTTGCATGATCATATTGTCTCAATCTCGTTTAGCCCTGGTGTGCTATCTGCTATTAATTGGCTTTTTTATGTTTATCCGCTGGTTTCGCTCTCCCTGGATTTACTTTGCTGCAAGTCCACTATTCATACTGCTTGGGATTTCAGGTATTTATGTCAGCGAAAAAATGCAGCAAAGTGTACAAGCCTTTAAATCTGCTCGTGCTGGTTCGACCCGTGTACGCCAAGAACTTGCGAATATCGCGCTTGAGCGCTGGGCCAATGAAGCCGTGGTTTGGGGGCACGGCATTGTTGAGCGCGGCCCTCACCTAGTTGAATACATGCCGATAGGCTCCCACCATACCTGGTATGGCTTATTATTTGTTAAAGGATTAATAGGCGCCATCGCGCTAGCTGTGCCTTTACTCATAAGCTTGTTGGCATTATTAAAAACCTTATTTAGTTCAGCTCTAAGCGCGGTTGGCGTCGCCATTATCTTGCAGTTATTTTTATACACTTTTGGCGAGAATCTCGAGATCCTAGCCTACCTATTCTGGCCTGGGCTTGTCATTGTCGGGGCCGCTTTAAAAGAAGGTTCTAAAGGAAGGTTAAAGGAAGGACCTAGGACCTAGGACCTAGGACCTAGGACCTAGGACCTAGGACCTAGGGCGTTCGCAAGCTCACTGCGAGGACGGACTATATAAACAAGGTCCTAGATTCTAGGACGCTTCGCTGCTAGGAAAATCAACAGCGAAACAGTACCGGCTTTGACCTTCTATGCTTGATGTAGGCTGGGCTTTAGTCCATCACAAACAAACCAATATATAAATAGACGGCATAAATGCCGAGCTACTTAAACATTTAGATCCTAGGTTCTAGGCCGTTCGCAAGCTCACTTCGAGGACGCTTCGCTGCTAGGAAAATCAACAGCGAAACAGTACCGGCTTTGACCTTCTATGCTTGATGTAGGTTGGGCTTTAGCCCATCACAAACCAATATATAAATAGACGGCATAAATACCGACCTACAAATAAATGGAATTCCAAAAAGGATAGTCTCCAATACGATTAACCAATCCCTTTCTTAGTGGATTCGAAACTATGTATCTGCTTATATTTTCTCTATCTTCATCAAGACGTAAGGCACGGTCATAAAATGATGGTTGCCATAATGCTCCTGAACGGTTTAGCTTTCTATTGATAACAAAGCTACTAGCGCCTTTTAACGTTCCCACGACTTTTGATAACTCAGATCCCTTTTCCAATCGTAACAATCCATGAAAATGATCTGGCATTAATACCCAAGTTAACCAAGAACAGTTATATTGCAGCTCATTTTTAGCCATTCCTATGCAAAATAGTTGGGACACATAAAAGTCTATGAAATGATCTAAATTATTTTCGGTATTAAAAGTTATAAAGTACTCACCGCCTTCTTGCGAAAACCGGCCTACTCGTAAGTCACTCCATGACATCATCATCTCCCTTTGTAAAAACTGGCGGCATAAATACCGACCTACAAAATATAGCCATCAGCTTGAAGTACTGCCAACCTACATCTTTGTAGGTTGGGCTTTAGCCCATCAAAACCGCACCAATGCATAGAAAGACGGCATGAATACCGACCTACAAAATATAGCCATCAGCTTGAAATACTGCCAACCTACATATTTGTAGGTTGGGCTTTAGCCCATCAAAAAAACTTCACATAGCTGACGGCATAAATGCCGACCTACATAGACAACGCCGCTTTGTCCGTAAGTGAGCCTGCGAACGTTCCGTATACAGTAAGGCCATAGGCCGTTCCGATTTCCCGACTCAGCTTATCCGTCTTTGCTTTTACCTAGAACCTAGAACCTAGAAGTGAGCTTGCGAACGCTCTAGAAGCGCAGCGTCCTTCTTAGCTTTTTTTCCATACTGACTTGCAAAATGCGAATGAATTACCGCCACCTGAATCTGTAAAAATAAGCTTAGAACTAACGGTAATAAATATTACATAAAAATCATCAAGTTAAATAAGGAAAAGAAAAAACAAATAGATTGGCATGAACCCTGTATTAGCTAATGAAGAGCCATACAAGAGCTATATCCCATGAATAAGAAATGAGGGATACAAGCTCGAAAATATGTTCGACTGTGAGATATCTAACAGGTGCTGATATGCAAAACGAATCGACATACAAACACTCTCTATCGACAGCCTTTAATGGGGCGCTAGCCAAAGGTTTATTTTGGCTCGGTTCGGCTCAAGTGCTTGGCCGTGTTGTACGTCTTGGCTCTAGTATTATCATCGCTCGTTTATTCACGCCCGAAATATTTGGGCAAGTGGCAATCATCCTCACCTGTTTCGAAATTATCTGCACGCCAACACGGCGTATTTCTTCTGCTGCATTAATCAAAATGGATGATGAACACCTAAAACATGCATTACCCGCGGCAAACCAAGTTAATTGGTTAGCGGCAATAACCGCCTTCGTTGCCATGAGCTTACTCAGCTGGCCGCTTGCAATCTATTATGATGACTTGCAGCTAATTCCTCCCATGATACTCATGGCAACAAGCTATTTACTCCTACCGTTTGGCATGCTTTACGCTGCAATAAACTTACGAGCCAATCGCATGCGAGTGGTAGGTCGAGCAGTGTTATGGCAAACCGCATTCGATGCCATATTGACTGCAACATTCGCTTTACTCGGGTTAGGGATTTGGGCCATTATTGTGCCTAAAATTATTGTGGTATTTATTTGGATTGGGGTTCATAAGTACCACAATCCCTTACCTGAGCTTTTATCTCCCTCTGCAGCAGCGACTGCCCAAGACTCATTAAGTCACGCTAAATCAACCGGTTTGTTCTCAAGTAACCTAAAAGGATTATTAAAGTTTGGCCTACAAGTTGGCCTTGGCGATTTAGCTATCGCACTGAGACAAAATATTGATTACATACTGATTGGCTATTTTCTTGGGCTAGAAGCCTTAGGCATCTATTTTTTTGCATTTAATGCCAGCCTAGGGATCAGCTTAGGCTTAGTACAAAGTTACGGTACCGCACTTTACTCCCACCTTTGCCACAAAAGTGCCCACCCAGACTCCAACAATCGTCTACTCAGCCAAGAGCAAAAGTATTTTCAATCGTTAAAGTTCATCATGCTACTGACCGTGCCCGTTATTAGTCTGCAAACCTTACTGGCCCCCGTATATGTACCTTGGATTTATGGACAAAAATGGATTGATGCTGGTGCATTGCCGATATTTATTCTGCTCTGTTTAAGTGGCTTAGTCCGCCCTCTTGGCGAGGCCGCGAGCCAATACCTAATTAGCATGGGTAGAAGTCAATTAAATCTGTTTTATAACAGCAGCTTTACCTTAATTCTTGCCATCACGATCGCGTTCTCAAGCTATTGGGGACTGCAAGCAGTTGCACTGGCAATCTTACTGCTACATCTAATTGTTATGCCAAGCTTTACCCTATATCTGAAGCTTCATCCTGTCCCTAAAGCTCAAGCAGCCACATTCAAACCCGCTCAATCATCGTTCGGAGATTCATTATGACTGTTAACTCTCACCTTACAAAAACCGCTAGCGTCAAGGTATCTGTGGTCATGCCTATCTATAATGTTGAGGCATTTGTAGAAGATGCGATTAATTCGGTTCTTACCCAAACCTTTGAAAATTTTGAGCTAATTTTAGTCAATGATTGCTCTACAGACTCAAGCTTAGCCCTCTGTCAGCGATTCAATCAAGCTCGCATTCGTATCGTTAACCACCAGCACAATCAGGGTTTATCAGCCGCTCGAAATACCGGAATTCGCCACGCTATAGGTCAATATGTCGCTTTTATCGATTCCGATGACATGTGGCATCCCGAAAAGCTGCAGCAACATGTCAACCATCTCGATAACGCACCAGAAGTCGGCATTAGCTTTTCAAGATCATTATTTATGACTTCTCTTGGGGAAAAAATGCGTATTTTCCAGATGCCGCAACTCACTAACATCAGCGCTAAAGATCTACTCTGCCGCAATCCAGTCGGCAATGGCTCTGCCCCGGTTATCCGCCGTGAAACGCTAACAGATATTCGCTACCAAGCGTTAAATAAGCCTGTCCCTCATACTTGCTATTTCGATGAGAACTTTCGTCAATCAGAAGATATTGAATGCTGGTTAAGGATCGTAACCACGACTCATTGGAAAATTGAGGGAATACCTGCACCGTTAACCTTTTATCGCTTAAACCAGCAAGGATTGTCCTCTGATTTAAACAAGCAGTATGCCTCGTGGGAAAATATGATAAACAAAGCCAAAGGCTATGCACCGCAATTAATCTCCCAACATGAGGCTAAAGCCAGAGCCTATCAGTTGAGGTACATTGCAAGACAAGCTATCCGCAACAAAAATGGTGAACAAGCGGTTACGCGTCTGCATCAAGCACTTAAAACGGCCCCTAGTATTATTCAAGCTGAACCCAGCCGAACCTTAGCAACCTTAGCAGCCGCTTACCTTTTGAAATACCTACCGCTTGGGCTCTACAACCGCTGTGAAAATCTAGCCTTAACGGTGACAGGCTATCTTCAGAGTTCAAAAATCAATCGAGACGGTGTTAAGCCCGCATTGTTAAAACCCTAATACCTTTCACCTTTCACCTTTCACCTTTCACCTTTCACCTTTCACAAACATTTGCAGCCTGCCATGCAAGTTGCAAATATTTGCTTTACCCGCAAACAAGCTAACGCTAACACACTGAATAAATTGAAAATTAAAACTGGCATGGCATATGCAAATCTTACTATTAAAAACTAACAACCCAGCCCATCTATTTGTAAGGACTCAACAATGAAAAAAACACAACATAATATAGAGTCTGCAACAAAAGCCCCCTTAGCAGGTTATTCATGCTTCAGCATTCGTTGTACTGACTTTATCTTTGCGTTGACGGTATTGCTGCTGACCTCGCCCTTGATGCTATATGCAGCCCTTAGAAGTCTGTCAACTAAAAATGCTACATTTGAAACCGTTTACATTCTTGCTAAGCGCTCATCAACCTCTGAGTCTTTGGCCCAAAGCCCATCGCGCATTGGCCTAAAACAGTTTACATATTCAGGTTGGTTCAAAAGGCTGCCTCTGCTAATTAACCTGCTCAAGGGTGACATTACAATTTTGGGTACAAAATTGATCTTTGCCTTAGCTGCATCACAGCAAGCAGAACAAAGTAAACTTAATGACAGCCCGTCTCATCAAAAACACTCCCCTCAAAACAAGCATTCAACCAAAAGCCTGCCCATAGTCAGGGCTAAAAAAGTTTACCGCATAAAGCCTGGGCTCACTTCTTTTGAGCAGATGAATGCTGCTACGGGTTTGTGCTTTGAGTCGGCATCAACCTCCCTTATCAATGCCCACAAAAATTTAGCTCGTTATCTGTTAGCGCTCATCAGAGCCTTTGTTATCGGCACTATGACTCGGGCTATGTTCAAAAAACCAACCCAACATGATTCTATCATCACGGTTTTTGGCATACGCCTCAATAACTGGAGCATGCAACAGCTTTTAGATGAAGTGCTACTACAGTGCAAAAGCCCAACATCAGCTATGCAGCAATTTGGCTTCGTTAATGCCGATTGCCTTAATACCAGCATCAAAAACGAGACTTATCGTCAATGCTTGCAGCAAAGCAGGCTGATTTTTGCTGATGGCATAGGTGTGCGTTTAGCTTGCTTAAGTAAAGCCAAAGCATTGAAAGACAATTTAAATGGCACTGATATGTTTCCGCGGCTTTGTGAACTGGCCTCAAAAAATAGTCTATCCATTTTTATGCTAGGCGGTCGCCCTGGGGTTGCAGAACAGGCAGCGAATAACATGCAGGCTCAATATCAACATCTTAAAATTGCAGGCCATCATCACGGTTATTTTAATTGCGACTCACAGAGCAAGCAAAACCTAGACGTTATCGATGCAATTAATCAATCTAATGCCGATATATTGCTCGTCGCCATGGGCGCACCACAGCAAGAATTATGGTTAGCAGCCAATAAAACCAAACTCACTTGCTCTATCGGCATGGGCGTAGGCGGTCTATTTGATTTTTACGCCAATCGTATTAAGCGAGCGCCGTTATGGCTAAGGCAGATAGGATTTGAGTGGAGCTTTCGTTTATTGCAAGAGCCTAAAAGAATGTGGAAACGTTACATTCTAGGTAATCCAAGCTTTCTTTATCGGGTTTGGCAGGAAAATAAACAACTAAAAAAGCTGCGTACTCATGCAAGGGGAATTGCCCCTAAAGCAACGGCCGCATTAACGAAAGCTCAACAGCAAGCCAAACTCAATAAAGCGATGATAAACAACCAGAGCACACCGCAGTTTGATCTAAAACAGGCCAATACTCGCCGTGCGCTCTTTAACTTGAACCGACATATCAGCCGCAGCGCTAAACGCGCACTGGATATTTTAGTGTCATCTAGCCTTCTCATCATATTGTCGCCGCTTCTACTCTGCACGATTGTGCTAATAAGGATTGAATCAAAAGGCGGAGCTTTATATTGCCAATCACGGGCAGGCATTAATAACTCAGCGTTTATTATGTGGAAATTTCGCTCCATGTACCAAGATGCAGAGCAAAGATTAGTGTCATTATCAGCTGCAAATGAGATGAATGGCGGCGTGATCTTCAAAATGAAGAAAGATCCGAGGATCACCAAAGTCGGCTATTTCATCCGTAAGGCCTCCATCGATGAGCTACCTCAACTATGGAATGTACTCAAAGGTGATATGTCGCTAGTCGGTCCACGTCCGCCGCTGATGAGTGAGGTGAACCAATATAGTCTTCACCATAGAAACCGTTTGATGATCACGCCAGGGATCACCTGTATTTGGCAGATTTCAGGGCGGTCAACCATTCCTTTCGAGCAGCAAGTTGAATTGGACATTGACTATATATATCAACAATCTTTCATGGCTGATCTACTCATCCTCCTCAAAACTATCCCAGCGGTTATCTTTGCCCGCGGCGCATACTAAGGAGAGACACATGCAAGCAATCATTTTCGCAAATCGCCATGGTCAGGAGCTCGCTCCGCTTAACCAATATTATTGCCCAGCACTGCTATCTATTAGCAACAAGAGCGTTATCGAATATACCCTAGAAGATCTTGCAAATGCGGGAATTAAGCGAGTAAAGCTCATTGTGTCAACCCACCTTAATGAACTGAAAACATTGATTGGTAACGGCGAGCTTTGGGGCTTAGAAGTCGACTACTTTCTTAGCCGAGAACAGGAAGATGCATCGACAGTACTGACTAGGCTCGCTTTAGATAAAACCGAGTCAATTCTACTGGCACGTGGCGATATGCTAAGAAGCCCGAGTATCAAACCCTTTATTAAGTTTAGTCAGCAGATGAAACACAGCTTAGTCATCGCCAAAATGAGTAACCAAAATGCAGGCTTGATGATGCTACCCGCAGCGGCATTACATACCAAAGCCCTTAACTGGCCACTTACAAGTGATCTCCTTCAATCAAATGGTAACGCTGTGGCATTAAATGCTCCTGTAACCCAAGTGTTGCACGGAGAATGCTTCATGCTATCAAGCCTTAAAGACTTCATGTATGCCAACCAAGCGATGGCAATCGCTAAAATTATAGGAATTAACCCTAAAGGTCGATTTTACAGCAGTGCTGCAGAAGCAAACGGTTTTTACGTGGGAGCGAAAACAAAAACCGGTCAGCTTAGAATGCAAAATGCCTGGGGAGTGATAGGAGATAATACTTGGGTCGATGACAGTGTTGATATGCAACAGAGCTGCATCATAGGTAAAAACTGCCTTATAGACGCGAATTCGAGTCTTAAAAACTGCATCATTCTAGATGACTCCTACGTTGGAAAGGGACTTAGTGTTAACAATGCTATTGTTTGCAAAAATACGCTGATAACACCCAACAATGGCGCTGCCATCAAACTTAATGATGACAGTATTATTGGTAAAAATGCGACTCAAGCTAGCACAGAGACCGTCGCTATCACCGACAAAAGCATTGCCCTATTACTGCTTAGCTTTGGCGTGCTGCTTAGCCCGTTTATTATGCTTGCAAGTTTACTTAGCGGTAAAAAAAATATTCGCATCAAGGATAGACTGAGCTTAAATAACAAGTCTCACAACTGCTGGCGCTGGAACACCCACTCCCTATTTATTAATCGTCTACCGCAGCTGTATTTAGTTGTTATCGGTCGTTTAAGCCTGATTGGCCGGAGCCCCTTCTTAAAACATAACCCGCATTTTAAAGACAATGAATATGGGGTCTATGGTCCACTTCAGCTATTGCCATACTCGGTGCCTGAAGAAGAGCAAAGTTTCATTGAAGAGGAGTTCGCTCAAGCTTCAAAAAAGAACAACTACCTAAAGCTCATCAAATATTTATTTAACCGCTCTAAACAATTGAAGCAAACGAAGCAAACGAAGCAAACGAAGCAAACGAAGCAAACGAAGCAAACGAAAAAACATAACCAAGCAAGCTTGAACTAGCACATGCACTAAAGCACGAGCGAGCCAAACGACTCAAAAAGAATTGCACAGCGAGGGATTATTATGAAAACAGTCATCACTTACGGCACATTCGATCTTTTTCATTACGGGCATGTACGCCTATTTAAGCGACTAAAGGCGCTAGGCGATAAGTTAATTGTGGCGGTATCTACCGATGAATTTAATGCATTAAAAGGTAAAGCTGCCTTTTTTAGCTACTTTCAACGAGCAGAAATAATTGAAGCTTGTCAGTATGTAGACATGGTCGTACCTGAAACCCAATGGAACCAAAAAGCAAAAGATATCTGTAAATATGACGTCAGTATTTTTGGCATGGGTAGCGACTGGAAGGGAGAATTTGATGAGTTGTCTATGCTGTGTGAAGTTATCTATTTAGAGCGAACGGATGAAATTTCAACAACTGAGATAAAAAATAACCTAGCATTACCTAAACAAACCAGTGATGGTAATGACACAGCTTCAACACCGTTGCAGCAAACCAAAAAAATAAAAAAATGATGAAATACTCTATTTTAGACTGGCTAAAAGCGATACTCAGAAAGCTCATATTCATGCTATCTGGCCTTGCTCCTCGCTCGGCTAATAAAGCGGTATTTGGTAGCTATAAAGAGGGCTTTTGCGACAATAGCAAGTACCTGTATTTACACTGGCAACATACAGGATTTATCCGCTGCATCTGGATTAGCGGCAATCGAGATATTATCAGGCAACTACAAAGCCAAGACTTAGAAGCCTATTACCGCTGGTCTGTTAAAGGGGTATATCACAGCCTAACCGCCAAATATTATTTTTATACTAGTTACATTGGCGACATTAATCAGTGGCTTGCTAATGGAGCGGTTAAGGTAAATTTATGGCATGGATTGCCGATGAAGAAAATTGAATTTGATATAAACCGCGGGCCAATGGCGCAAGTATTTAATCCTAAAGGAGTGTTCGCTTTATGTAAGCAATGGTTATTCGCCCACCAGCAACGTATCACACCAGACTTAATGCTGAGCCCAAGTGCGCTCATCGACACTCTTTTCATGGGGGCTTTTAGGCTTAACAGCTCGCAGTTGTTACGCGCAACCAATCCAAGAACAGACTACTTTGTATCGAGCAATAACCCTAAAAATGGTTATCTAGAAGACGACAGTTCGAAAAATGCCAGCTCAAGCAGCATTAGTTCAAACAGTACAAGCTCAAGCAGTACAAGTTCAGCCAGCAGCTCAATTAACGGTAATTCAAACAGTTTGAATGCAACGCCCTGTCATTGTAGGCAAACAAATTCTGCATTTAGCACAAAGGCACTATCGATAGCATCGCTACTTCCCGCAGACGCAAAACACGCGGCTGTAACAAACAAGCCCCACGTTATTCTGTACGTCCCCTCATGGCGTGATAGCCATCAAGAAGTAAACCCATACCACAAGGCTTTTAACTGGCAACAATTGTCAGAGCACTTAGTGGCTAATAACCAGTTGTTTCTATTGCGCCTACACCCCAACGAAGCAGCACTTGCCAATGAGTTCGCTCATTACACCAATATCATTAATATTTCACAACTAGAGGATGTATATGGCTTCTTGCAGCAGGTCGATCTGCTCATCACCGACTACTCATCTTTATTTATCGATGTAATGCCACAAGGTACGCC
Source organism: Shewanella sp. 125m-7 (assembly GCF_052977045.1). NCBI lineage: Bacteria > Pseudomonadati > Pseudomonadota > Gammaproteobacteria > Alteromonadales > Shewanellaceae > Shewanella > Shewanella sp. 125m-7. The sequence continues at coordinate 3,691 of NZ_JBRILQ010000046.1, read as the reverse complement.
GATTTGCTTCTACCGTTTTGATGAAGCGCATTACCAACAAGACTGCCGAGATATCTATGACTACGCAGCGAAGCTCCCAGACATCGCCCCTAAATGCACAAATTTTGATGAGTTATTAAAGCAGCTAGAACCTGAGACTATCGCCGCACGGAGATCTAATGCTATAGACAGTGGACAAAGGGCTAATCAAACAAGTTATAAAAAGAACTATCAAGCAGTAACAGAACTATTTTGGGGAAAGGACACGCCAAATGCATTTGAAGCTTTGGAAGAAAGAATAGGCCCTAGGTTCTAGGTTCTAGGTTCTAGGTTCTAGGTTCTAGGTTCTAGGTTCTAGGTTCTAGGTTCTAGGTTCTAGGCAAAACTCAAACTAACAGCTATAAAGCTGAAAGAGTAGAGACTATGCCACTTCACTATAAATGTCGCTTTGGATTGTATAAGCCCTTACCTAGAACCTGCTTTTCCTAGAACCTTCTATGCTTTAAACCGCCAGCGCAGCGTTCCGTAAGTAAGCCCGCGAACGTTCCGTTATCCGTAATCCGCTTTCCCGTCTTAGCTTCACGTAGGTTGGGCTTTAGCCCATCACAAAGAAAAACAACTTCACAAAACTGACGGCATAAATGCCGACCTACATTCAAAGAAGGTCCTAGGTTTGAGGTTCTAGGATCTTGTTTCTAACCGTCAGTGAGCCCGCGAACGTTCCGTATACCGTAAGGCCGCAAGCCGTTCCGCTTTACCGTCTCAGCTTGTACCGTCTTAGCCCTTACCTAGAACCTGCTTTTCCTAGAACCTAGTACCTTCTTAGCTTTAAACCGCCAGCGCAGCGTTCCGTAAGTGAGCCCGCGAACGTTCCGTATACCGTAAGGCCACAGGCCATTCCGCTTCACCGTCTTGGCTTGTACCGTCTTGGCTTTTACCTAGAACTTAGGACCTTCTTAGCTTTATCTAGATCCCTGCACCATGCGCCTATATACTATTCTTATCTTAACTTTTAAAATGACCGTCTTTCATGGCATTCCAAATCACACTGCAAAAGATAATTGAATTAGCTGAAAACGAACCTAGCATTGATGCACTTTGGCTGTATGGTTCTCATGCAAAAGGGAATGCTAGCGAACATAGTGACATCGATTTGGCAGTGATCTTTAGTAACCATATAGATAATATTTTAGACCGTCGTTTGCGGCCAGAACTTCTTGCTTTGGAATGGCAAAATCAGCTACAGCTTCCCGAAAATGGTTTGTCTATTTTAGACATGGAACATGCTGCAATACCTATTGCTATGGGGGTATTACAAACAGGTAAACTACTGATAAATAAAAACCCAACACACGAATTTACTTGTTCACGTCGAATTATGTCAATGTGGGAACTGGACTATCAATATCATTATAAGGTTTTTGGGTAACACAAAATGGATAACACTTATATCGACTCTATGCGCGCCCATTTAGCACAATTAGAAAGTGAATTAAATGGACTAAGTACCATAGTACAAGCTCGCTCTCTTGGGCAATACGAATACCGTGCTGCCGAACGTAGCTTACAAATCACCATCGAAGCTTGTATTGGCGTCGCAAAGCATTGGTGCAAACAGCTAGATCAGGTCGCTCCTACAAGTGCATATCAAGCTTTTGAACGTTTAGCTGAGCACAAAAAGATCGAGAGCAATAAAACACAATGGAAGCAAATTATCGGCATGCGTAATGCCCTCGTCCATGATTATTTAAATATCGACCATAAGGTCATCGAATACCTATTATCATCTGAGCAACACCATTCATTATTTAGTTTTGCCCGACTTGGCCTCACTGCACTTGCAGAATAAACATGGTTCGAAGTTTAAAAGAAGGTCCTAGGTTCTAGGCCGTTCGCAAGCTCACTGGATAAACAAGGTTCTAGGACCTAGGGCGCTTCGCTCCGAGGACGGCCTTCAGCCTGCTAGGAAAATCAAAAGCAAAAGAATTGACGGCATAAAAATAAGGTTTTAGGTTTTAGGCAAAACTCAAACTAACAGCTATAAAGCTGAAAGAGTAGAGACTATGCCACTTCACTATAAATGTCGCTTTGGCTTGTATAAGCCCTTACCTAGAACCTGCTTTTCCTAGAACCTAGGACCTTCTATGCTTTAAACCGTCAGCGCAGCGTTCTGTAAGTGAGCCTGCGAACGTTCCGTATACCGTAAGGCCGCAGGCCATTCCGCTTCACCGCCTTGGCTTCTACCATCTTTTGCTCTTAACTAGGCCCTAGTACCTGCTCTTCCTAGGACCGTCTCAGGCTTTTTATCCTTCTCCGACAAAATCGGCTCAACGCCCTCTTCTAACGGCCATGTAATATTTAGCCTAGCGTCATTCCAGGCGATAGTTTTTTCAAATTCAGGCGCGTAATAATCGGTGCATTTGTAAATAATGTCAGCATGATCGCTTAAGGTTAAAAAGCCGTGGGCAAAGCCAGGAGGGATATACATTTGCAGTCTATTTTCGGCAGATAAAATTTGCCCTAACCACTGACCGTAGGTTTTTGAATCTTTACGAATATCAACCGCGACATCAAAAATACTACCTGCTGTCACTCGAATTAACTTACCTTGAGCTTGAGTCTTTTGATAATGCAAACCGCGCAGCACATGCTTTTGCGATCGACTCATATTCTCTTGCACAAAGCCCGGGCAAGCCATGCCGGCTTCAGCAAATAGCGCCTCAAACTCAGACTGACGAAAGGTTTCCATAAAAAAGCCCCGTTCATCACCAAATACTTTGGGCTCAAATAGCAGTACATCAGCAATTGAAGTAGATATTAGTTTCATCATAGTCTTTTAAATAAAGGCTTGGACTAGGACCTAGGTTCTAGGACTTAGGTTCTAGGTTCTAGGTTCTAGGACTTAGGGCGCTTAGCTCCGAGGACGGCCTTCAGCCTGCTAGGAAAAACAAAAGCAAAAGAATTGACGGCATAAATGCCGACCTACTTAAACATTTAGATCCTAGATTCTAGGACGTTCGCAAGCTCACTGCGAGGACGCTTTGCTACTAGGAAAATCAACAGCAGAACAGCAGCACCTTGGGGTGTGTTGGTCTAACCAGCTTTGGCAATACCGCATCAGCTTTACCGTCTTTACGTAGGTTGGGCTTTAGCCCATCAACTTTTCATTTAATCTACGGCAATTGACGGCATAAAAATAAGGTTTTAGGTTTTAGGTTTTAGGTTTTAGGTTTTAGGTTTTAGGTTTTAGGTTTGAGGTTCTAGGCAAAACTCAAACTAACAGCTATAAAGCTGAAAGAGTAGAGACTATGCCACTTCACTATAAATGTCGCTTTGGATTGTATAAGCCCTTACCTAGAACCTGCTTTTCCTAGAACCTAGGACCTTCTATGCTTTAAACCGTCAGCGCAGCGTTCTGTAAGTGAGCCTGCGAACGTTCCGTTACCAGTAAGGCCGCAGGCCGTTCCGCTTCACCGTCTCAGCTTGTACCGTCTTAGCCCTTACCTAGAACCTGCTTTTCCTAGAACCTAGGACCTTCTATGCTTTAAACCATCAGCGCAGCGTTCTGTAAGTGAGCCTGCGAACGTTCCGTATCCCGTAAGGCCGCAGGCCGTTCCGCTTTTCCGTCTCAGCTTTTACCTAGAACCTGCTTTTCCTAGAACCTAGGACCTTCTATGCTTTAAACCATCAGCGCAGCGTTCTGTAAGTGAGC